>CAZLPH010000056.1:0-13004 GCA_964561345.1 uncultured Candidatus Epulonipiscium sp. | reverse complement strand
GTGTTATTAATAATGATTTCAAAGTTAATATTTTGCATAGTAGATTTTAGCTTATTTACATATCCAGAAAGTAAATATTGGCCCACAGTAACACTGCTTCCAATCCGGATAGTCTTACTTTGGCTAAACATAATTTGGTTCATTTTTTCAAAATCATAGATTAATCTTCTGGCATATTTCTCTAGTTGCTCTCCTTCGGGGGTCAAGTAGAGTTTTTTTGATATGCGGTTAAATAATCTAGTTGAATAATAAGTCTCTAAATCTTTAATCATAAGAGAAATATTAGGTTGAGTGGTAAAAAGTTTTTCAGCTGCAGCAGACATGGTCTTGTAGTCAATAACAGCTAGAAATGCCTGTAATAATTTTATATTCATAATATGCCTCCAGTCAGCTATATTTTACCACATAATTAATGCTTTAATCCGCTTATAAGAATATTCCGTCCAATTTCTAATAGAATAGTTAAAAGACTTACAGAATAATCTAATAAGGTGGAAAACAAAGCTAAATACGTATATAATGTAGGAGGGGATATAGGTGAAATAAATGTCGTATAATGCATTAATTGAGAAAGGTTAGGTAACCTTATGGAAGCCATGCAAAAAAGGTTTAATATTTTGGGTATGGTATTAACGCTTATTATTGTTATAGGTTTAATTGTTCAATATATGTATTTAAATAAGATTGTAACAAAAGAAAAACAAAACAATTTAATCACTATAAGAGAGCATTTGGCAGAAGACATTAATAGCGTAGTAGATAGTTATAGCCAATATATCAATATATCGGCAGAAATTATAGGCGCTAGGGATTGGACAGATCAGGAACTTACAGATTATGTTACTAAACTTGCAAAAAGCAACACTAACATTAAATCAATATACTATGGTGATAAAACTAACAAGTTAATAAATAGTGACAACTGGCAACCACCAAAGGGCTATGATGTTAGAACAAGGCACTGGTATTTTCAGGCTGTAGGCACGGACGAATTAGTTATATCTAATATGTATTCAGCCGCTATTGATGGAACAGCGGTAATATCTATATCCAAATCAGTTTATACAAGTGACGGCAGTTTTATGGGAGTTGTATCAGCTGATGTTAGAGTAGAAGAAATCATTAAAATAGTAGAAGAAACAAAAGTACAAGGATCAGGTTATTCGCTTTTAATTGATAGGCGGGGCAATATCTTAGGTCACCCAAACTATAAACATAATTTAGGATCTGAAATTCTTCACATTGATGCCTTGGCAAGAGGAATGTACAATCAAATTAAAGATGTTAAGACGGGCCAAATAAAGACTGAGCTAGATGGGCTAGAGGGATATCTAACATTTAAGCCAGTCCAAAATACTAACTGGATAATAGGTAATTTTATATCCTTAAAAGAGTTCAAAGGAAACAGTAATGAGTTGTGGCGGCTGTTTTTTATTGCAGTCATGAGTTCAGTGGTGATTTTTTTCTCATTTACATCCATTCAAAGAAAGACTTTTCTAATACCTCTATTAAAATTAGATGAGGATATTGGGAAGATTGATTTGGAAAAAAACATTACATACAGAATACCCATTGAAGGCAAAGATTCATTTGAAAGAATTAAAGAAACATTAAACTTGGCACTCAAGAAAATTGAGGAGTTATTTGAGCAAGTAGAACAAGACAAAGAATATATATCAATTAAAAATAATAAGCTTAACTATCTATCTTATAATGACCAGTTAACGGATTTGTACAACAGGCGATATTTTGAGGAACAGCTACCACTTATAGATAGGAAAGAGAATTTACCAATTACGATTATAATGGGAGATGCCAATGGATTAAAACTTATTAACGATTCTTTTGGACATAAAGCAGGTGATAACCTTCTGATTGCCATTGCAGACAATATTAAAAAAGGGTGCAGAGTGGATGACATTGTAGCTAGAATTAGCGGGGATGAATTTGTTATTATTCTGCCGAAAACAGATTACCATGAAGCAAAAAAGGTCATAAATAGAATAAGCAAATTAAACGCAGAAAACAAAGTCGTAACGGATAAATTCTCTAATATAGAAATATCCATAAGCTATGGATACGGAACTAAATATGATAGGGGGACTAGTATTTTTGAGACACTTAAGGCAGCAGAAGATAATATGTACTATAATAAGCTATTTGAAGGTCCTGGAATGAGAAAAAAAACCATCGAGACCATCCTAAAAGAACTGTCTCAAAGGGAAACAAATAAGGAGAATCACTCTGCGAATGTGGCTAAAACCACTAGAGAATTGGGGATGGAACTCGGAATGACTCAAGAAGAATTAGAAGAGTTAGAAGACCTTGGTAGGGTCCATGATATTGGTGAAATTGGGATAGAAGAAGAAATACTAAATAAAGAAGGAGACCTAACTAGCAAAGAGTGGGAGGAGATTAAAAAGCATCCTGAAATCGGCTATAGAATACTTAGTACTGTTAATGAAATGTCCAACCTAGCCTATTATACCTTATCCCACCATGAGAGATATGATGGCACTGGCTATCCAAAAGGCTTAAAGGGAACAGATATCCCACTGGCATCTAGAATTCTTACAATAGCAGACGCTTATGACGCCATGCAATCTAATAGGCCTTATCGGAAGGCTTTAAATGAGGATAAAATTGTAGGAGAGTTTATAGAAAAAGCAGGTAGTCAATTTGACCCTGACTTATCAAGATTATTTGTTGAAAAGCTTTTAAAAAAAGAATGGACTAGGGGATAATAAAGAATGAGCCAAGAGATTTTGAATCTCCTGGCTCATTTTTTATCTAGATATTATTTGCTTTTTCGTAGGCATCAATCTTAACTTCTTTTAGAAGTGTTAAACCAATGTCGTCTAGTCCTTTGAGTAATTTATTTTTGTGGAATGGGTTAATATCAAAAGAAATACTTAAGCCATCATTATCTGAAATCGTTTGGGCTTCAAGATCCACAGAAAGTTTATAGCCTGGTGTTGAAAATGTCTTGTCAAACAAAGTATCCATAATATCATTTGCTAGGATAATAGGAAGGATTCCGTTATTAAAACAGTTACTAAAGAAAATATCGGCATAACTAGGGGCAATGATTACCCTAAAGCCATAATCTTCTAAAGCCCAAGGCGCGTGCTCTCTTGATGAGCCACAGCCAAAGTTAGCCCGGGAGATAAGGATAGAAGCCTCATTATAACGTTCCTGGTTAAAAACAGAGTCCTTAATAAGCTTGTCGTTTTCATCGTATCTAAATTCATAAAATGCAAACTGGCCAAAACCAGTACGCTCAATACGTTTTAAAAACTGTTTTGGTATAATTGCATCTGTATCTATATTGGTTCGATCAATAGGCATAACAATGCCTGTTAAACTTTTGAAAGGTTTCATATTTTCTCCTCCTATTATTTATCTAGTTGACTAAGATCGCGAATATCTACAAAATGGCCGGCAATAGCAGCAGCGGCAGCCATAGCTGGAGATACAAGGTGAGTACGACCACCACGGCCTTGTCTTCCTTCAAAGTTTCGGTTAGATGTTGCAGCGCATCTTTGGCCAGGCTCTAAGTAATCAGGGTTCATAGCAAGACACATACTACAGCCAGACTCTCGCCACTGGAAACCGGCGTCAATAAAGATTTTATCAAGGCCTTCGGACTCAGCTACTTCTTTCACACGTTGAGAACCAGGCACAATAAGAGCTGTAACACTATCTTTTACTTTTCGGCCCTTTGCAACAGCGGCGGCAGCTCTTAAATCTTCGATTCTGCCGTTTGTGCAAGAGCCAATAAAAGCAACATCAATAGGAATTTCATTCATTGGTGTACCAGCTGTAAGTCCCATGTATTCAAGGGCTTTTTTACAAGCGTTTTGCTCATCGGCTGTCTCAAAATCAGATGGAGACGGAACCCTATCTGTAATGCTTGCGCCCATCCCTGGAGAAGTTCCCCAAGTAACTTGAGGCTCAAGGGTATCTAGGTCAAATTCTATGGTGGCGTCATACTTAGCATCTGCATCAGTTGTAAGTTCCTTCCACTGAAGAACCGCCGCGTCAAAATCATCACCTTGAGGTGAGTGCATGCGTCCTTTTAAATAATCAAAAGTAACTTGGTCTGGTGCAATTAGACCCGCCCTAGCACCAGCTTCAATGGTCATATTACAAACTGTAAGACGCTCTTCCATAGTCATATTTCTGATTGCATCCCCAGTAAACTCTACCACATGACCGGTTCCAAAATCAGTACCATATTTGCTAATAACACCTAAGATAACATCCTTTGCAGACACACCATCCTGCATACTACCCTTAAATGCCACATTCATTGTTTTAGATTTGCTTTGTTGCAAGCACTGAGTCGCTAAAACATGTTCAACTTCACTTGTTCCGATACCGAAGGCTAAAGCGCCAAAGGCACCGTGAGTGGCAGTGTGACTATCCCCGCATACAATGGTTTTACCAGGGGCAGTAAGGCCAAGCTCCGGTCCGATAACGTGTACAATCCCTTGATGAGGACTATCAAGACCGTATAAAGTCACACCAAATTCCTTACAATTAGCCTCTAAGGTCTCAATTTGTTTTTTTGCAAGAGGGTCTGTAATGTTGTAACGATCAGTTGTTGGAACATTATGATCAATTGTAGCAAATGAAAGTTCTGGCCTTCTAACCTTGCGATTTGCAAGACGTAGACCTTCAAATGCCTGTGCTGAAGTTACTTCGTGAAGCAGGTGTAAGTCAATGTATATAATACCTGGTTTACCTTCTTCTTGATCGACAATATGTAGATCCCAAATCTTTTCATAAAGAGTTTTTGACATAATATACTTCCTTTCTTTCTTTAAAATTACTATATCCTATTATACACTGTTTTTACTAAGTAAGAAAGAAGAAAAAATGTGATATACTATAAATAAGAAGAGAAAGAGGGTATAAGAATGATATGTACATTATGTGACAATACGACGATGCCATTTAAAGAAATAAAAGGGCGTCAGTATTTCAAGTGTAGTAACTGTAAAGCAATCATGTTAAAAGAGGAATATTATCTAAGTAAGGAGAAAGAGAAAGAAAGATACCAAGAGCATGACAATGACGTTGAGGATCAAGGCTATCAAAAGTTTGTATTACCGATGGTTAAGCAGGTGTTAAAAGATTATACAAAGGACCACAAGGGGCTAGATTTTGGGTCAGGAACAGGCCCGGTGATTACTAAGCTGTTACGAGATAGTGACTATAATATAAATATGTACGATCCTTTTTTTGCAAATGATCCCCAGCAACTAGAGAGAAAATATGATTATATTGTGTGCTGCGAAGTGATTGAGCACTTTTATGATCCAAGAAAAGAATTTGAGCTTCTAAGGTCGCTTTTAAATACAAATGGGACACTTTATCTTAAGACGAATATGTATCATAGTGAGATAGATTTTGACGCATGGTATTATAAAGACGATATAACCCATGTATTTTTCTATCAAGAAGAAACATTACAATGGATCAAAGAACAGTATAAGTTTTGGAATTTAGAAATACGCGAGGATATAATTATTCTAGGAGGGAAAATATGACAATAATTGTTTTTTTAGCAGATGGATTTGAGGAAGTAGAAGCCCTAACAGTGGTGGATTACTTAAGAAGAGTAGACAATATAAAGGTAGATACAGTTTCTATAAAAAACAGCCTAAAGGTTTTAGGGGCCCATAACATAGAAGTAACAGCAGATAAGACCATAGATCAATTAGAAGATATAAGCTTATATGACGGGCTTGTGATCCCTGGCGGAATGCCTGGTGCAAGTAACCTAAGAGATAATAAAGAAGTCATAAAGATTATTGAAGAAATTAATAAGAATGGCAAATTGGTGGCGGCAATATGCGCAGGTCCCATTGTTTTGGAAAGAGCTAAAGTGATTGATGGAAAAAAGGTTACTTCCTACCCAGGATTTGAAAAGGACCTTCCAAGTTCAATTTATAAAGAAGACGATGTTGTTTGTGATGGCAATATAATAACGGCTAGAGGACCAGCAAAAGCAGAAGATTTTGCTATTGAAATCGTAAGAAGCTTAGCCGGTGAGAAAGCAGTAGAAGATTTAAAGACAAATATACTTTACAAAAAGGGGAATTGATTTGCAAAACAAAATAAAACAAGAGTGGTTTTCGAATATTAGAGGAGACATGCTATCAGGGCTAGTTGTAGCATTATCACTTATTCCAGGAGCAATAGGATTTTCTATTATTGCAGGCGTAGACCCCATGATTGGCTTCTATGCATCCTTTAGTATGGCCATTATTATGGCTTTTGTTGGGAAAGGAGAAAATGATGAAAAAGATATTGACAATTTTTTTAGCAGTAATCGTTATAGGGATTTTTAGTGTTGGTTGCGCTGCCAAAGAAGATGTAGGAGACCAACCCTTGGTTATAGGAATGGAACTAGCCTATCCACCTTTTGAAACAAAGGATGATAAAGGAAACCCAATTGGGGTTAGCGTTGATTTAGCAAACGCTCTAGGTGAATTCCTAGCTAGGCCTGTTAAGATTGAAAATACTAACTGGGATGGCTTAATTCCATCACTTCAAACGGGAAAAGTTGATGTGGTAATATCATCTATGACCATTACAGAGGAGCGCAAAGAGGTTGTGGATTTTTCTATTCCATACTCCCGTTCTTATCTTGGACTATTGGTTAATAAAGAATCAGGAATAAAGACTGTAGAGGATTTAGACCAAGAAGGTAAAGTAATTGATGTTAAAAAAGGAACAATAGGTGCCGTGTATGCTAAAAAGCACTTAACAAAAGCAACTGTAAATGCTCTTTCTTCAGAAAATGCGGCTGTAACAGAAGTGCTTCAAGGTAAAGCAGATGCTTTTATCTATGACCAGTTAACGATTTATAGACAAAACCAGCAAAATAAAGATAAGACAGATATTGTGCAAATACCAGCCCAAGATAGTGAGGACTGGGGGATGGTTGTTAAAAAAGGAAACACAGAACTTCTTAGCCAAATAGATGACTTTATAAAAGATTATAGAGAAAAAGGTGGCTTTGATGAGGTTACGAACAAATACATGGCTGAGGAAAAACAGATTTTTGATGAATTAGCTTTTCCGTGGTTTTTTGACTAAGGTATAAGGAGATAGTATGAATTATAAGAAAAGCAAAGAACCTAAAGCTTTAGAAAAGATATTAAGTGCTTTAATTGTGCTAATAATATTTGTCGGGTTTATCGTATTATCTGTTAATGCCATAGGATTACAATTAGATTTTACAACTCTCGTTCAATACAAGGACCGGTTGTGGCAAGGATTTAGTATGACCCTTATTATCTCTATAGGAAGCTTAATTTTAAGTTTGCTCATAGGAACCATAACAGCTGTGGGCCAAAAATCAAGACTATTAGTCATTAACTATATTTGCAAAGTGTATATACAAATAATACGTGGCACCCCATTACTGGTTCAAATATATTTCTTTTACTATATTATAGGAACAGCTTGGGGAATTAATAATCGATATATTGCAGGGATTATTATATTATCTATATTTGAAGGGGCTTATGTGTCTGAGATTATTAGGGGTGGTTTAGAAAGTATCGATAGCCAGCAATATGAAATTGCTAGAGCCATCGGACTTGATTCTATTAAAACCTTTAAACTCGTGACATTTCCAATATTAATAGCAAGAATATTACCAGCTTTAACGGGACAATTCACTTCAATTATAAAGGATTCTTCTCTACTTTCTGTTATTGCAGTCATTGAATTAACCCAAACAATACAGGAAATATCAGCAGACAACTTTAGAATGTTTGAGAACTATATATTTGTCGGGTTCTTATATTTTATGCTGACCTTCATAATATCCATGCTATCTAAAGTAATTGAGAGGCGGTATAAGTATGAAGATTGAGCTTAAGGGTATTACAAAGGCTTTTGAAAAAGAAGTTGTTTTAAATAATGTTGATTTTAAGGATGATTTTGATTCCCTTGCTATTATAGGCCCATCTGGTGGTGGTAAATCTACCTTGCTTAGAATTTTAGGTGGTCTACTCTTACCAGATACAGGGGAAATGTATGTAGATGGTAGGCTCATTGATTTTAACAAAAGTTTTTTAAAAAGCTATAGGCGAGACATTGGATTTGTCTTTCAAACCAAAGGACTTTTTGGGCACTTAACGGCGATGGAGAATATTATACTGCCCCTGATCCACACTTTTGGCATAAAAAAAATATTGGCAGTCGAAACTGCCAATAAATTATTTGACCGGTTTGGTTTATCAGAAGATAAGCACAAATACCCAGCTCAGTTATCCGGTGGTCAAAATCAAAGAATTGCCATTGCAAGAGCTGTTGCGATTAACCCTAAGCTCTTGTTACTAGATGAACCAACCTCAGCCCTTGATCCAGAATATACATCTGAGGTCTTAAATATGCTAGGCGAGCTCCAAAATGATGGGATTAAAACCATTATCGTTACACATGAAATGGGATTTGCTAAAAATGCCTGTGAAAAGGCTATGTTTTTAGCAAATAAACAGATCATTGAAAGTGGTAGCAGTAAAGAAATCTTTGGAAACCCACAGTCACAAGAACTTAAAAGCTTTTTGGATAAGATACTAGAGTGGAAGATATAGAGTTGCCTATGAGGCAACTCTTTTTTTACGTGCTCTTCCAATGGCTTTAATAAGTTCGTTTACAATAAGGGGAATAATAGATAATCCTAGAACTAGTCCCCAATCTCTTAGACTTAAGTTATGAACTTTAAATGCCCTTGCAATTGGTGGTATTGTAATAACAGCAAACTGTAGTAGGATGCCTATAATAATAGAGCCTATTAAATACATATTTGAAAACAAACCGATTTGAAAAATTGATTTAGTTGTGCTCCTAAGAGACAGTGAGTAAAACAACTGTGTACAGGCTAGAACAACAAATGACATTGTTCTAGCGTAAGTTAGAACGTCCTGTGTTATGTTCTTGTCCCATAAACTAAAGCCGTGTTCATTAAGCCCGACGTGAAAGGCAATTAGTGTTAAACTTCCAATTAAGATACCGCCTACTACGGCTCTGAGGCCTGCGCCGTGGGCAAAGAAACTTTCTTTAGGATCCCTTGGTTTATTCTTCATCACATCCTTGTCTCCTGGGTCTATGCCAAGAGCAATAGCTGGAAGTGAATCTGTTACTAAGTTAATCCATAGTATTTGTGTTGGCAATAATGGTATTGGCCAAAAGAATAATATGGCGGTAAGGATAGCAATAACCTCACCAAGGTTACAAGATAGTAAGAAGACAACGGCTTTCTTAATATTATTATAAATATTACGACCTTCTTCAATAGCATGAACAATGGTTGAAAAGTTATCATCGGTTAAGATCATATCACTAGCACCCTTAGAAACATCGGTTCCAGTAATACCCATTGCAACACCAATATCTGCAAACTTCAGAGAAGGTGCATCGTTAACACCATCACCTGTCATAGAGACGATATTCCCATGAGATTTATAAGCCCGGACAATTTTAACCTTGTGCTCAGGTGAAACTCTGGCAAATACCGTGTAATCATTAATACTTTTCGAGAATTCAGCGTCAGACAATTCATCTATTTCAGATCCGGTTAAGCTTTGTTTGATAGAAGTAGCAATGCCTAGCTCCTTAGCAATGGCAACAGCGGTGTTTCTATGGTCACCTGTAATCATAACGGGAGTAATGCCTGCAAGTTTAGCTTCCTTAATTGACTCTTGAACTTCCAGTCTTGGTGGGTCAATCATACCAACAAATCCAATAACCGTTAGATTACTTTCCATTTCTTGAGGAGCAATAACCTGGTCGGTATCTTTAAAAGCAACGCCTAGGACTCTAAGGGCCTTATCAGACATTCTATCTGCTGCTGCTAAATAGTTAGCTTTCATATCTTCAGTTAATGGAACAACCTCACCGTTAACCAAAGCACTGGTTGAAATTGTAAGCAGATTATCAATGGCACCTTTTGTGTAAACCCTATATTTGCTACCTTCTTTGTTAAGGGTTGACATAAGCTTTCTATCAGAATCAAAGGGATTTTCAGAAAGCCGTTCATGCTTACGGTTTAGGGCTTTTCGTGTAAGATTATATTTATCTCCTAAGACAACCAAAGAAATTTCCGTGGGGTCCCCAGTACCTTCTCCGTGTTCGTAAGTCGCGTCTGAGCATAGAACAAAGGATTTAATGAGCAGTTCCTTGTCCTTAGTAGCCTTAAGATTTTCTTCTTTAGCTGGTACATCTTCAAGATCATCCAGTGTGTAATGTTTAACAACGGTCATTTTGTTTTGTGTTAAAGTTCCAGTCTTGTCAGAACAAATAATGTTAACAGAGCCTAGTGTTTCAACAGCAGTTAGCTTTTTAACAATGGCATTAATCTTAGACATTCTTGTAACACCAAGGGCAAGAACAATGGCCACAATGGCAGCGAGTCCTTCAGGAATAGCTGCAACAGCTAGACTAATAGCGGTTAAAAGCATTTCAAATAAATCTCTTTTTTGAATAAGCGCAATGACAAAAATAAGAACACAAATTCCGATGGCTATAAATCCAATCATCTTGCCAAGTTCATCAAGTCTTCTTTGAAGAGGGGTCATTTCATCTGAATCTTCATCTAGAATTTTAGCTATTTTACCAATTTCAGTATTCATAGCTGTTGCTACAACCACACCTTCACCACGGCCGTAGGTGGAGAGGGTAGACATAAAGGCCATATTAGACTTGTCCCCAATAGGGGTCTTGGGATTTGTGAAAACCTGGCTTGCGTCCTTATCAGATGGGACAGATTCACCTGTTAAGGCGGATTCTTCTATTTGAAGATTTGCACTTTCAATTAACCTAAGATCAGCTGGAATGTAACGACCAGCATCAATTATAACAATGTCTCCAGGTACAAGGTGCTCGGAGTTTATCTCTATCAGCTCTCCGTTTCGCTTAACCAGTGACTTTGGCGTGGTCATTTGTTGGAGTGCTTCAATGGCTTTTTCGGCTTTATACTCTTGAATAACCCCTATGACTGCATTTAGAACAATAACCAAAAGAATAATAACAGCGTCTACATATTCCCCAATGGCAAAGGTTATAACAGTGGCAGCTAATAGAACATATATTAAAACATCTTTAAGTTGTGCAAGTAATAATGCAATAAAGCTTTTTTTAGCTTTACCTTTAAGCTTATTTTCTCCGTATTTCTCCAGTCTAGCATTTGCCTCTTGGTCTGTAAGCCCGATATTGGGATCGACACTGAGTTCACTTAAAACATCTTCATTGG
The DNA here is from genome assembly GCA_964561345.1 of uncultured Candidatus Epulonipiscium sp. GTDB lineage: Bacteria > Bacillota > Clostridia > Lachnospirales > Cellulosilyticaceae > JAAYSX01. Next base: position 1,729 of record CAZLPH010000056.1, on the reverse strand, counting down.
ATTTTGAAAACCACATAGGACACATCCTTTCTCTCTATCATCTTATTGTGTACAGAAATATAAAATATACTTATGAATTTTAAAAGACCTTTAGTCAAGCCTGTATTGTCCATAATCTTAAGGAAAGAACTGGTATAGGTGTATGGTATATTTGAGAAAATTATATCATTTTATGAATATCACCGCAATACTAAGGTTGAATATATTTAACTTTCACGATATACTTGGCATAAGAAATTACTTTGAAAATCTGCAGTTGTTGATCAGTAGGAGGACGACCATGGGGCGAATGATATATAGTAGTTACAACAGTGATATATTCGAAAGAAAAGAAATAATTGATCTTAAGAAATTCGTCATAAGGGATGACGGTAGAATAAAGTGGTTAGATATTACTTCTTTAGATCACTTAGCTATAGTTAAGACAGTAGGAGAAAAATTTAATTTGCATCCCTTGGTGGTAGAAGATATCTTAAATACAGACCATATGCCTAAACTAGAAGACTATGATAACTACTTGGTCTTAATTATTAAAGCTATGAGTCTAGATGGTGATGAAGAACTAGTGACAGAGCAGTTTACTTTTCTTCTTTTTAAAGATATGGTCATCTCTTTTCAAGAAACAGAGTCAGATATATTTGAAAAGGTTATTAAAAAGTTAAAAGAAGGAGCTAATATTAGAAGAAATGGTTCTGATGACTTGCTTCATGCTCTAACAGATGTAATCGTAGATAATTATTTTTCTGTCATTGAAATAATAGGAGAAAACCTGGACGAAGTAGAAGATAAAGTGTTGTTAAATCCTCAAAAAGACCTATTAGAAGAAATATATAAACTAAAGAGAGAACTAATTTATATAAGAAGAGTCCTTTGGCCTATGCGAAATGCAATTAGTGGTATGGTTAATAAGGAATACGACTTAATAGATGGGAGAACAATCTATTACTTTAAAGATGTTGATGATCATATCGTACAGATGATAGACATCGTAGAAACATATAGGGATATTTCAACAGGAATACTAGATACTTATTTATCTAGTATTAGTAATAAGACCAATGATATAATGAAAGTCCTAACCATATATTCTACTATCTTTATTCCACTTACCTTTATTGCAGGGGTTTATGGCATGAATTTTAAGTATTTACCAGAACCGAATTGGAAATATAGCTACCTTAGTTTTTGGGTTATATCTGCAATCATAACGGGCTTCTTAATACGATTCTTTAAAAAGAAGGAATGGTTGTAACAGTTAGCCTATAACTAAAATGACAAAGGGATAAAAGTTTGATATAATACAAATAAAAGGGGATGATGAAAATGAAACAAGAGCGAAATGAGTTTCAAGCATATACAGAAGAGGATATACAGAAAAACAAAACAATGGCAGGTCTTGCCTATTTACTTTTCTTTTTACCTTTAGTTGCATGCCCAGAGTCAGAATATGGCAAATTTCATGCAAACCAATCATTAATCCTTTGGCTTGTGGCCATAGTGGGAAGTGTGGTACTTGGGTATATTCCGATTATTGGATGGTTATTGTTGCCACTTTTTAATCTAGGAATGCTGATATTAGGTGTCATGGGAATGGTAAATGGCTTTGGTGGAAAAGTTGAAGAGTTGCCTGTTATAGGTGCCTATAGAATTATAAAGTAGTTAAAAAGCAGTCCTTTTTCAATAGGGCTGCTTTTTTCTATACTAGGAAGGCTCTACTTTCCTTATCCAC
>CAZLPH010000055.1:0-13151 GCA_964561345.1 uncultured Candidatus Epulonipiscium sp. | reverse complement strand
TTTATTTGTTATAAGTAATCAACTTTACTTATAACTTCCTCCAATCTAAAAAAGATATAAAGCATACTATATAATAGTATCCCCTATATCTTTTAAATTATACCTCTTGAATTTGTTTGGCAATTACAATGGCTTCATTTTCTTCATCAGATAGTGTATGTTTTGACTTACCTGCAACAATTTCTTTTGCGTAGGTGTAAGAACCATCTCTTGTATAGATACCATTTACCACTACCCCATTGTCTTTATCGTCTAGAAGTGCCACTACAAAGGATAGGTCAGCACCTAAACCTGGAATAGCGCCATATCTCACGATTCCTACCTTTTGCACGCATTTGTCTAACTGTACTTGCATTCTAGCAATAGAATCTTTAACATACTTATGTGATTCCTGGATAGAAGTTGATTTTTCTATAGATTCTCTTAGCAATCCTTCTATATCTGCTTCTGTGCCTCGCATGAATTCATTATATCTCTTTTTTAACTTTCCGTTTTTAACAAACAAAATTACAATTAGTATTAAAAACAGAAGGCTTATAGCCCCTAAACCTAATACAATATATATTATATTGGCTTCTAGTAGTTCTACTGTTTGTTGCATATGTTCTTTTCCTTCTTTCGTTCTTATTTATTAATTAAATGTATAATTCGCTCTAACTCATCTTCTGAGTAGTACTCAATCTCTATTTTCCCTTTTTTCTTACCTTGGGTAATTTGTACTTTTGTCCCCAGCAAATGTTGAAGCCCTTCTTGAATTTCTTTATAAAATGGATTGCTTTCTGCCTTTTTTTCTTTTTCTACTTTAACTTCCCCTAGTTTTTGTATTAACTTTTCAGTTTCACGGACACTTAACTGACTTGCTATAATTTCATCCGTAATGTCACGTTGTTTTTCTTCCTCTTCAACACCTAATATAGCCCTTGCATGACCATATGATATTGCCCCATCTGATACCTTTTCTTGAACATATAGACTTAACTTGAGTAAACGCATAATATTTGCTACTGATGATCGGCTCTTCCCTACCTTACTTGAAATTTCTTCTTGGGTTAGAGAGAATTCACTCCCTAAGTAGTCATAAGCCTGGGCTAATTCAATGGTATTTAAGTCTTGCCTTTGTATATTTTCAATTAAAGCAATTTCTAAAGATTCTTGTTGGGAAAAGGAACGTACAATAGCTGGTATGTCAGTAAGCCCTGCTAGTCTTGCTGCCCGCCAGCGTCGTTCCCCTGCTATGATGGTATACTTAGAACCATTTTCTTGGACTATAATAGGTTGTATAACCCCATGATTACTAATTGACTCACTAAGCTCATTGATATTTGTTTCATTAAATACCTTTCGTGGCTGCCACGGATTTGGTTCAATGTCCACAAGAGGGATTTCTCTAATTTGAGAATCACCCTCATTGGTAATAACATCAGATAGAAGTGCTGATAAGCCTTTGCCTAATCCTCTTTGCTTCATCTTATTTATTCCTTTCTAAAAACTCTTTAGTGAAATCCATATACTGATCTGCGGATTTGGATTTTGGTGCATATGTAATACATGAAACCCCGTAACTTGGTGCCTCGCTTAGTCTTACACTTCTACTAATTCTAGTTTTGTAAACATACTTACTAAAATGTTTTTCTACCTCATCTATTACCTGTTTGGACAAATTAGTCCTTGAATCATACATTGTAAACAATATACCTTCTAAGGCTAAGCTTTTATTTGTTTTATCTTTTATTAGTTTGATTGTCTGCATTAATTGTGAAATACCTTCTAGGGCATAATATTCACATTGCATAGGAATGATCACTGAATCTGATGCAGTTAATGAATTAATGGTTAACAAGTTTACTGCTGGGGGACAATCTATAATAATATAATCATAGTTATCCTTAATTTCTTTTAGCCCTTTGCTCAATAAAAATTCTCGTCTTATTTGATTGGCAATTTCAACATCTGCCCCTGCTAGGTTCATATTTGCTGGTATTACATCGAATTTTTCTATAGGTGTCTTATATATAATCTCTTTCATTTCTATATTACCGATTAAAAAATCATATATGGTGTTAGAAACCCTGTTTTTTTCTATTCCACATCCACTACTTGCATTCCCCTGTGGATCCATATCTACTATTAGCACTTTATATTTCAATTGATTTAAGCATGCCGCTAGGTTAATAACTGTTGTTGTCTTCCCAACGCCACCTTTTTGATTAACGACAGAGATAATTTTTCCCATATTATGGCCCTCCTTCTCTTCTTTGGTGTTTCCTATCTATCATATCGCAAAGTCACCTCAAAGTAAATAAGATGTGTGGGATATGATGTGTGGAGATACCCCAAATTTGGCGTGGACAACCTAATAGGGCCAGATTGTTCCACGTGAAACAATTTGGCCGCATACCACACCATGTGATATACGGCCAAATCCTTTTATTTTAAATGTAAGCAGTTCTAATTTCTCGCCATACCCCTATAACTTCCCCTTAACCGTCCCCAAATCTCAAGGCACCCGAAGGGTGCTAAGGTCATCTCATTTCCCCGCAATGATAAGGGTGACCTATCCCAGCGAGCTTCCTTTGGTCCCCAGACCAAGAGAAGCGAGTCGGGATAGGTCACCCTTATCTAATGCGGCATTAACCTGCTCTTACCTAGCACCCATCCCCACCAAATTAGTACACACATTCAATTTATGTCTTATTACAGATACATCGAGTGGAAAATCCGGTCCTTGTTCCCCATCTATATCTGACACTGCACAAGCATCATCAATACAAGTAATCTTTACCCTTGGAACTTGCATGTAGATAACATTTGAGTCATGGAGATGTTCTCCTTGAAGTACCTTAATGAAAAGTGGTAATATCTCATGGACCGCTACTGCTTTAATAATCACAAGATCTAATAGTCCATCATCGATTAATGCATATTTACCTAGCTTGTCAAATCCACCTGCACTTTTTCCGTTGAAAATCAGAAATAGTGAAACATCCTCTTCTCTTGTACCTTCTGGTGTTTCAAATTTTAGATGCATGGGCTGATAACTCTGTAATTGCTCTATTCCCTTAACATAATAGGCCATTTTTCCGAACTTGTTTTTTAAACCTATATCTATCTCATGAGAAACACTGGTAAATAACCCTGCACTACAAACATTAACGAAATATCTTCCATTAACAAATCCTACATCAATAGGCTTTACTTCCATCTTAATGATTGCCTCACATGCCTCTTCAATATTTTGTGGCATGCCTATTAAGGTTGCAAAATCATTTGCTGTCCCAAGGGGCAGTAATCCTAATGGAATACTTAACTCTTTTTTCATTATGGCATTAACAACCTCATTTACAGACCCATCTCCGCCAGATATAACCAGCAGATCTGTGTTTTCTTTTGTAACATACTTATCAATATAAGCGGCCATATCACCCTTACTCATGCTTCTGTAAATGCTCATTATAAATCCAGCTTCTTGAAATTTACGAATGACAGTATCTAGTAACCCTTGTATTCTTTTACTTCCAGCATTTGGGTTATATAAGAATTTAACTTTCTTCATACTTTATCGCTCCATTTTCATTTTAATTATAATAACTTATAATCTACATTTGTTCCGGTGCATAAATTCCGAGTAAGTATAAACCACTCTCTATTGTATACTTAGCTGCAGCTACAAGTGCCAGACGTGCATTTTTAATGGTTTCATCTTCTACGAGTATTGAATTATCATGGTAAAACTTATTGAAGGCTTGCGCCACATGTATAACGTATCTAGCAATAAATGATGGTTCATATTTATTAGCTGCTTCTCCGATTGTCTTCGGAAGTTCTGCTATGGCCTTAATAAGATCCACTGATACATCATCTGCCAAAACACCATAATCAATATTGTCAAACTTAATACTTACTGGATCCACGTCAGCTTTCCTGAGTAAGCTACAAGTTCTAGCATGGGTATACTGAACATATGGTCCCGTTTCTCCTTCAAAGTTAAGAACACGTTCCCATGAAAACTGAATATCTTTGATAATACTATTGTACATATCATCAAATATAACTGCGCCTATTCCTACCTTCTCTGCTATAAAACCTTTGTTTTCTAAACCTGGGTTTTTCTCCTGTATGATGTTCTTAGTTTTATCGATTGCTTCATTTAGAATATCTTCCAGTAAGACAACATTTCCTTTTCTAGTAGAAAACTTATTACCTTCCATACTTACCATTCCAAATGGTACATGAACTAAATCCTCTGCCCACTCATATCCCATTTTTCTAACAACCTCAAACCATTGTCCAAAGTGTAAATTTTGTTGCAAGGCTGTTACATAGATTGCTTTTTTAAAATCATATGTCTCTTTACGGTATAAAGCTGCGGTTATATCTCTTGTGGCATATAATGTACTGCCATCCTTTTTTGTAATCAAACAAGGTGGCATATTTTTATCATCAAGTCTTACAAGCTTTGCCCCTTCACTCTCTTCTAAAAGATTTTTATCTTCTAACTCTTTAATGACTGGTGCCATTTTATCATTGTAGAAAGCTTCACCATTATAGCTATCAAATGTAATATCTAATAATTTGTAAACCCTTTCAAACTCAGCTAAACTAACTTCTTTAAACCATTTCCAAAGGGCTAGTGACTCTTCATCACCTCTTTCCATGGCTGTAAAGTAATTTCTGGCTTGCTCATCTAAATTTGGATCCTTTTCTGCTTCTTCATGGAATAATACATAGATTCTTAAAAGTTCACTAATCCCTTTTTCTTCCACTAGCTCTTGGCTACTATAATTCTTATAAGCAACAATAAGCTTTCCAAATTGTGTCCCCCAATCTCCTAGGTGATTAACCCCTATGCTATTATAACCAAATGCATCATGTATACGGTATAAACTATTACCAATAACAGTTGATCTTAAATGACCTATGTGGAAAGGCTTTGCAATATTAGGGGCAGAGTAATCAATAACAACATTCCCTTTAGATTTTGGCTCTGAATATCCATATCTTTGTTTTTTATCTAGTACTTCATCTAATACTGATTTAACATAAAGTTCTTTATTAATAAAGAAGTTTATATAAGCATTAACACTTTCTGCTTTATCTACCAAATCTGTTCCTTCTATTTTACTTGCAATTTCCTGCGCTATTAGTGGTGGTGCCATACGCAGTACCTTTGCTAATCTAAAGCATGGAAAGGCATAATCCCCCATCTTTGTATTAGCAGGTGTTTCAATCATTTCTGCAATTTCACTTACTTCAAAATCTGGTATATGTTCATTAAGTAATTCAGCTAACTCTAATTTAAAGTCTCTCATGTTATTACTCCTTACTTATAATTTAATTCTCTCTCTTTTCCTCTAACACTATTGTACAAAATTAAATCTCCCCTAGCAAGGAGAGATTTAAATAGATCAATTGTTTACAATAACCTATTTCATAGGAATTTTTATCTTAATTTCATACCCATCCGATTGTTCTTTCATTGTATATTTAGCATCTATCCCTGACTGTTGAATAATATCTACCGCTTGTGTAATGGTATTTGTAAGTAGTCTAATGTCGCCTAAGAATCTTTTAACTTTTTTATCATGCTCTTTTTTAATTTTATCATCTTGGGTAAGACTTATAAGCATTTTATCAATCATTTCTTCAGTTCGCTTAACATTTAACCCCTTATCAATAACAAGTTTTAAAACCTTAAGTTGTGACTTTTCATCTGGCAACCTAAGTAAGGCCCTTGCATGGCGTTCACTTAAATTACTTTCTACTATCCTTTTTACCACTTCATTTGGCAACTTAAGTAATCTGAGTTTATTCGCAACTGTGGATTGATTTTTCCCAACACTTTTAGCAAGCTGTTGCTGGGTATAACCATGATCTTTTATAATATCATGGTAAGCTTGGCTCTCTTCTATAAAATTCAAGTTTTCTCTTTGTAAGTTTTCAATTAATGCTAAAACTGCACTATCTTGATTACTAACATCAGTTATAACTGATGGTATTTCTGTTAATCCGACTAACTTAGAAGCTTTTAATCTACGTTCTCCTGCTATTAGCTGATAAGCATCCCCAATAACCCTTACAGTTATAGGTTGCATTAATCCATGTTCTTTAATAGAACTAGCTAGTTCTTCTAAGGCAGTTTGCTCGAAGAATTGCCTCGGTTGGTAAGGATTTGGCCTTATCTTGTCTACTTGGATGTATTCAATCTTTAAATTATTCTGCACAATCAATAATCCCCCTCAATAAATGTTATTTATTATTAAATAAGCATACCATATGAACTCTGCTTAAACTACAGTATACTGTTTATTTTTTCATTCCCAAAGGGGACTTTGTCGGCTTACCAGCCTTACGTGGATACTTCTGCGGTGTATGGCTAGTTTTTGCGATTTGAACCATACTATGGGTAATATCTGTATAGGGAATAGATGTATTTTGGATTAACTCAATTTCACCACCAAGTATCTCTATGGCCTCTATACTTTCATTTTTTTCTACTTCTATATCTTGTGCTTTAAAAGAATAGAACTTACCTCCTTTTTTTATAAAAGGTAAGCAGTATTCACATAAAACTGCTAAATGAGCCACTGCTCTTGATACGCACATGTCAAAGCCTTCTCTGTAGTCTTCATTTTTCCCTAAATCTTCAGCTCTTCCATGAACACATGTTATATTTTCAAGTTCAAGCGCATCAATTACTGCTTCCAAAAACCCAATTCTTTTTTGCAAAGAGTCTACTAATGTTACATCAAGCTCTGGAAATGCTATTTTTAGTGGTAATCCTGGAAAACCTGCACCGGTCCCAATATCTATTAGACTTCCTGATTGCTTAAATTCCTTCATTGCTGCTACACTTAGACAGTCTAAAAAGTGTTTTTTTATAATATCCATAGGCTCTATTATGGCTGTTAAATTCAGCTTTTTATTCCACTCAATTAACATTTCCTTATACCTTATAAATTGATCTACTTGCTTATCTGTCAGTATTACACCTATTTCCTCTGCCCCTGCTTTTAATACATCAATCTCAGTCATTTTCATTCACCAAACTAGCCTTTCTTGGTCCCCATTGTTCTAAGTAAATTAAAAGCACTGATATATCTGCTGGGGAAACACCTGAAATACGTGATGCTTGCCCTATAGATATGGGTTTAATTTCACTTAGTTTCTGCTTTGCTTCAATACGAAGCCCTTTAATCTTAGTGTAATCTATTTCTTGTGGAATCTTTCTTCGTTCTAATTTCTTAAATTGCTCTACTTGTTGACGTTGTCTATAAATATAACCTTCATATTTTAACTCAATCATTACCTGCTCGACAACGTCCTCACCTAATGTAGGTCTTTCTATGTCTACAGGTCCTAAGGCTTCATAACTTATTTCAGGTCTTTTTAATAATTCGAAAAGTGAACTACCAGACTTTAGTGCCGTGCTATTATTCTTGCTTAATATCTCCTGTACTGTATCTGTATTACTTATATGGGTCTTTTTAAGTCTTTTCATTTCCCCATCAATTTCTTCTCTTTTTTTCAAGAACTTTTCATATCTTTCTTGTGATATTAAGCCTGCTTCATAACCTTTTGGTGTCAAGCGTAAATCCGCATTATCTTGTCTTAGAAGTAACCTATACTCTGCCCTAGAAGTCATCATCCTGTAAGGCTCATTGGTTCCTTTAATGACAAGATCATCAATTAATACGCCGATATACCCTTCTGACCTGTCCACCACCATAGGCTCCTTGCCATTTATAGCATTAACTGCATTAATACCAGTAATGAGCCCTTGAGCTGCCGCCTCTTCATATCCTGAACTTCCATTCATCTGGCCTGCACTAAAAAATCCTTTAATCGTCTTAAACTCTAAGCTTGCGGTCAGCTGAGTTGGATTGATACAATCATACTCTATGGCATATCCTGTCCGCATAACTTCTACCCCTTCCATTCCTGGAATTGTGCGAAGCATTGCTATTTGAACGTCTTCAGGTAAAGATGAACTAAGCCCCTGTACATACATTTCAGTGGTTTCAATCCCCTCTGGCTCTAGAAATAGCTGATGACGGTCTTTATCTGCAAACCTAACTATCTTATCTTCTATAGAAGGACAGTAACGAGCTCCAACGCCTTCAATTACACCAGAATACATTGGTGAGCGATGAATATTTTCATTAATTATATCATGGGTCTCTTTATTGGTATAGGCAAGGTAGCATGGGTGTTGTTCTCTTTGTATATCTCCTTCTTTATTCTCAAAGGAAAAAGGAACAATTATATCATCTCCATATTGGGGTTCCATTTTAGATAAATCAACACTATTGCGGTCAACCCGGCAGGGTGTCCCAGTTTTGAACCTAGCAATCTCTATTCCTAAATCCTTTAGTACTTGTGTTAACACCATGGAGCTTTTAAGCCCATCAGGCCCTGAGTGTTCCACATGTTCCCCTGTAAGGCAACGTGACTTCAAGTAAGTACCTGTTGCTAATATAGCTGCCTTGCATGGATAGATAGCTCCCTGGGACGTTACAACGGCCTTTATATGTCCGTCTTCTACTTGTATATCTACAATTTCAGCTTGCTTTATTTTTAAATTAGGGGTGTTTTCCAGTGTCTTCTTCATTTCCTTTACATAACTGTGCTTATCTGCTTGAGCCCTTAAAGAATGGACAGCTGGCCCTTTACCTGTGTTAAGCATTTTGGATTGAATAAATGTTTTATCAATGTTTTTACCCATTTCCCCGCCTAATGCATCAATTTCCCTTACCAAATGTCCTTTTGAAGTTCCCCCAATATTGGGGTTACATGGCATCATGGCAATGCTATCTAGATTCATGGTAAAGATAACTGTGTCTTTTCCCATACGTGCTGCAGCCAGTGCTGCTTCGCAACCAGCATGTCCACCACCAATAACGACAACGTCTACATTTTGTGCTATATATGACATCTCTTTCTCCTTTATTTACCTAAACAAAAACGAGTAAAAAGCTCGCTAATGATCTCCTCTTTTATGGTTTCACCTATAATCATACCTAAGTATCCGTATGCATCATGTAAATCAATTGCCATACAATCTTCTGGCATCCCTAAGTTGATTGATTCTATCACTTTATCTAGACTTTGAATTGCTTTAACAAGGGCTTCTTTATGTCTTACGTTAGCAATAGTCGCCTCTGTGGATACTGCTACATCACCTTTGCTAACAAATGACTTCATTGCTACTTGAAGTTCTTGTATACCCTTTTGGCTTTTTGTAGAGATGTAAATAAGGGGATGGCCTTGTATATGCTCTGCTACTATTTCCCGGGTAATTACGGGCGGCAAATCTTCTTTATTTAAGACAAATATTATATTTTTTCCACTGACACTCTTTATTATATCCCTATCATCATCTGTTAACTCATTAGAACTATCTAAAATCATTATAACAAGATCTGCTTCTTCCATGGTTGTTTTGGAAAGACCTACACCAATCTTTTCGACAATATCTTCCGTTTCCCTGATACCTGCTGTATCAAGTAATTTAAAAGGAATACCGTCTATATTTAAATAAGCTTCAACAACATCCCTTGTTGTCCCTGGAATATCTGTTACAATAGCTTTGCTTTCCTGTAATAAGGCATTTAAAAGAGAGGATTTTCCAACATTAGGTTTCCCAATAATAGCAGTTTTAACACCTTCTCTAATCATTTTTCCAGTATCTGCGGTACTTAAAAGGTCCACCATCTTTTCCTTTATAACTGTAATGGCATCCTCATAATCTAAAACTTCTTCGTCCGTATCATATTCAGGATAATCTATAGATACTTCAATTTGTGCAATCACATTTAGCAAATCACTTTGATATTCCTTAATCTTCTTAGATAAGTTTCCCTCCAGCTGCCCTACGGCCTGGGATAAGGACATATCCGTCTTAGACTCAATCACATCAATAATAGCCTCTGCCTGTGATAAGTCAATGCGACCATTCAAAAAGGCCCGTTTAGTGAATTCCCCAGCATCCGCCAGCCTGGCCCCAGCATCCAAAGTTGCCAAAAGCACCTTCTCAACCGGCAAAGGACCACCATGACAATTAATCTCCACAACATCCTCTGTTGTAAAGGTCCTAGGCCCCTTCATCAACATAACCAATACTTCATCAATGGTCTGACCCGTCTTCAAATCAACAATATGCCCATAATTAATCGTATGTGACTCACACACTTCCAACTTCTTATTTGATTTACTCTTAAATATCTTACCCACCACATTAATGGCATCTTCCCCACTAACCCGTATAATACCAATTCCTCCTGTACCAGGAGCAGTCGATATGGCAGATATTGTATCATATAATTGCATAATTTTCTCTCCTTTCAGATGTCAAATCTAACTTACTTTATGAGGGCCACCTCCGTCATCTCTTCTAGTCGCCCTTATATTCCTATCTCATAGGCTTATCGGCTTGTAGATTAAGGAAATACCATAAATCAAAATCCTTACGAGAGCCAGCGTATGGTATTTCCTTAAACTACAAGCCCCATCAGCCCCTACTTAATTGAAGTGTAAAAAAACCCAGCAACTCTACTGGGTTTTAAGGTCATTATTTATTTACTTGGTTTTCATTTGTCGGTGTTATGACAATCTTACGATATGGTTCTTTACCCTCACTATAGGTCTTAACCGTCTTACTATTTTGAAGGGCTGAATGAATAATTCTTCGATCATAAGGGTTCATAGGTTCAAGGACAATTCTTTGTTTTGTTTGAGATGCTTTTTTAGCTAATCTAAATGCTAACTTCTTTAGTGTTTCTTCTCTGCGCTGTCTATAATTTTCCGTGTCTAAAATGACACGGGTGTATTTTTCAGTGTTTTTATTGACAACTAGATTCACTAAATACTGAAGCGCATCTAATGTTTCCCCTCTTTTTCCAATGAGAAGTCCCATTTTTTCACCACTAACATTCATTCTAACTTGCTCTTTATTGACCTTACTTTCAATTTCAGCCTCAATATCCATCTTTTCCAGTACATCTGTTAAGAAGCTCTCACCAATCTTTACTGGGTCAACCTTTTCTGTTTCCTCTTCTAATACCTCTTTTACATCATCCATACGAATACTCAGTTTTTCTATCCCAAGCTCTTCAAAGACTGAATTCTCTTCTTCTTTTTTTTTCATTGTAACTTTTACTTTTGCATCTCTTGCACCTATACCTAGGAACCCTTTTGAACCTTTTTCAATTATCTCAATTTCCACATCATCTCGTGTTACCATTAAGTCAAGGAGCGCCTCTGTAACTGCATCGTCTACTGTTTTAGCGATTTTTTCTACAAATTTCATAAGACATCATACCCCCAGATTCATTGTTAATTAATTGTAGCACTTTTTGATTCAATCATTTTTGTTACAAATATTTGTTGCACAAGCATAATTAGATTGCCAGCAATCCAATATAGAGCAAGTCCACATGGCATGGTATATGAAAAGAAAGCCGTCATAAGTGGTAGTACAGTGTTCATGGTATTCATGGTTTTTTGTTGCTGTTCATTTCCTTCTTTTTTAGATTGGTTGCCCTGTGTTTGTGCCATTGTATATTTTGAATAAATAACAGTTGAAATCCACACTAAAGCTGGAACCATTAAAGCAATAATCATACCAGTTCCACCAAGTTTTACTAATTGACTAGGTGTATCTACTAAGTTTACGCCAAACCATTCATAGCTCTTTTTTAGTTCAAAAAGGGATTCCATACTTGCTGCTGCGTCAGCTGGTATTTGTCCAAATAACTCTGACCATTGTAAGCTCGTTAATTTACTTAAAAGTTCTTTTAAACCAAGTACGCCGTTGCTAGCAGTAACTTGTGTTAGGTCAAACTGTAGTTTACCATTCATACTATGAGCATCTAAGTATGGTTGTAAGATTTGCTGATAGTTAGCGACAGATTTCATAATACTATCTGCTAACCCTACATATACCTCTTGTAGTCTTACGATATATGTACTTGCATCTCTAAGTACACCAAATAAAGCGATAATAAGTGGCATTTGAATAATTAAGGGTAAACAACCTGCAAGTGGATTTATATTATGCTTTTTATATAGAGCTTGCATTTCTGCTGATTGTTTCGCTTGTGATTCTGCATCCTTCTTATCTTTATATTTATTTTGAAGCTTTGTTAGTTCTGGCTGAATAATAGCCATACCTTTCGTTGTCCGTTGCTGCATGATCTGAAGTGGTGTCATGAGTAATCTAGTAATAATTGTAAATACAATTATTGATATTCCTAATGTAGCAACTGGAGCTGGCATTACTAATACGACAAATTCAAATATATAGTTTAGTAACATTCCAAAAAAAGATGTAATCCATCCCACATTAATTCCTCCTTATATATATAGCTTTTTATTCTTTTCTACAAGGTACTGGGTCATACCCCCCCTTAAAGAAGGGATTACACTTTAGTATCCTTTTGATTCCTAAATAAATTCCTTTAATAACACCATGTTCTATAATAGCCTCATAGGTATATTGAGAACAGGTTGGGGTAAATCTACATCTTGGCCCTAATAATGGGGATATACCATCTTGATAAAACTTTATGATATTTAATAACATTTTTTTCATAATGTTATTGATTTTTATAAATATTGTGCTTTTGAAATACATTTTCCATTGCTTTTGATATTTCATGAAATGTAGCTCCATTCGCTGGATTCCTTGCAATAACAACTAAATCCCAACCAATACTAACTTTATTTTCATGTCCTCTATATGATTCCCGAATTAGTCTTGTAATTCTACTTCTTACGACACTATTTCCTACTTTTTTGCTTACTGAAATTCCAAGTCTATTTCCATTTGTCTTATTTGGCAGTTTGTATAGGACTAATAATTTATTAGAAACAGATCTACCACGCCTATATACAATCCTAAAATCATTGTTCTTTTTAAGTGATTCTGTGTTTATCATAGATATTTGCTCCTAAAATTATCTTTATTTAAGGAAAAACAAGGCCACAATATTGCGGCCTTGGATTATGCTGATAATTTTTTTCTGCCTCTGGATCTTCTACTAGCGATAATTGCTCTACCACTTTTTGTTCTCATTCTCTTACGAAAACCATGTTCTCTACTTCTTTGACGCTTCTTAGGTTGAAATGTTCTTTTCATCTTGAGTACCTCCTCA
>CAZLPH010000054.1:0-13497 GCA_964561345.1 uncultured Candidatus Epulonipiscium sp. | reverse complement strand
GAGTTGACACGAACATAGGTTTCGTTTAGAGTATAGAATTGATAGTATGTGATAGGATAGGGTGAGAGAAATGACAAATGAAACATATGGTAACGAGAGTATATCGACCTTAAAAGGTGCCCAAAGAGTTAGACTAAGACCAAGTGTAATCTTTGGTTCAGACGGCATTCAAGGATCTGAACATGCTGTGTTTGAAATACTCGCTAACGCTATTGATGAGGCAAGAGAAGGGCACGGCAATAAGATTTTAGTGACGCTACATAAAGATCATTCCGTAACAATTGAGGACTTTGGTAGAGGTGTGCCGCTAGATTACAACGAAAAAGAAAAACGCTATAACTGGGAATTGGTTTTTTGTGAGCTATATGCCGGTGGAAAGTATAATAATAATGATGGAGACAACTATGAATTTAGTCTGGGCCTAAATGGCCTAGGTGCTTGTGCAACTCAGTATAGCTCTGAATTTATGAATGTTGCTGTAAGAAGGGATGGTTACCTATACGAATTAACCTTTGAAAAAGGTGAAAATATAGGAGGACTTAAAAAGTCCAAATCTAAAACTGCTGCAACAGGAACCAAAATTCACTGGAAGCCAGATGCCGATGTTTTTACAGAGGTTAATATTTCCATGGATTATTTTCATGAGACACTCAAAAGACAAGCTGTAGTTAATGAAGGCATTATTTTTGAAATTTACGACGAAGCCAGTGATGAAACCACAACATATGAATATGAGAATGGTTTAATTGATTATGTTGGAGAGATCGCAAATGATAAGAACTTTACAAATATTATTTCATATAGCCATGAAGCCAAGGGGAGGGATAGTAGTTCTCGTCCTGAATACAGATTAAAGTTTCAGGTAGCTTTTTGTTTTTGTAATGAAGAGAACTTACTAGAGTATTATCATAACTCTAGTTATTTAGAGTATGGTGGATCCCCGGATAAGGCTGTTAGGAATGCTATGGTTTATGCCATAGACCAGTATCTTAAAAGTGAGGATTTATATAACAAAAGTGAAAAAAGAATTAATTTTACGGATGTTGAAGATAGTTTGATCTTAATTATCAACTCATTTTCCACAATTACAAGTTACGAAAACCAAACAAAAAAAGCTATCCAAAATAAGTTTATCCAAGATGAAATGACGGAATTTTTAAGAGAAAAAATGCATATTTATTTTATTGAAAATAAAGATGAAGCGGATAAGATTGCAAAACAAGTTCTCGTAAATAAAAGAAGCCGTGAAAAAGCGGAACGGACCCGTATAAATATTAGACAAAAATTAACAGGTAATATTGATTTATCTAACCGTGTAAAGAAATTTGTGGATTGCCGTTCTAAAGACACAGAAAAAAGAGAAATATATATCGTGGAAGGTGACTCGGCTCTTGGTGCTTGTAAACTTGGACGAGATGCCAATTTCCAAGGGATTATGCCAGTACGTGGGAAAATATTAAATTGTTTAAAAGCTGATTATGATAAAATATTTAAAAGTGATATTATTGTAGACTTACTAAAGGTGTTAGGGTGCGGTGTAGAAATCAAATCAAAACATAACAAAGACATTAATACCTTTGATATAGATAAATTAAGGTGGGGAAAAGTTGTTATTTGTACCGACGCAGATGTTGACGGATTTCAAATAAGGACCCTTATTTTAACCATGTTATATACCTTGGTACCAACTTTAATTGAAGAGGGTAAAGTGTATATAGCAGAAACACCCTTATATGAAATTACATCAAAAAAGAAAACACTATTTGCCTATACAGAAGAAGAGAAAAACCAAATGGTTGCTAAGCTCAAAGGGCCTTATACATTACAACGTTCTAAAGGACTAGGTGAGAATAATCCTGATATGATGTGGCTAACCACAATGAGTCCAGAAACAAGGAGACTTATCCAGGTTATTCCAGAAGATGCTCTTGACATGCAAAATATGTTTGAGCTTCTTTTAGGAGACAACTTAGAAGGGCGAAAAGAGTTTATAGCAACACAGGGGCACCGTTATATTGATAAATCGGACATAGTGTAACAGCACATACAAAGGAAGTGAAGAAACAGTGAGAGATGGGGATAAGCAAAAAATCACCGAAACACTTGAAAAAAACTATATGCCTTACGCTATGAGTGTCATTATTTCTAGGGCAATTCCAGAGATTGATGGATTTAAACCTTCTCATCGTAAGCTATTATTTACCATGTACAAAATGGGCCTTCTTAAAGGGAATCGTACAAAATCAGCAAATATTGTTGGGCAGACTATGAAGGTAAATCCACATGGAGATACAGCTATCTATGAAACCATGGTACGTCTGTCTGAGGGATATGGGGCACTAAACACTCCTTTTGTTGATTCAAAAGGTAACTTTGGTAAACAGTACTCTAGAGATATGGCCTATGCAGCTGCCAGATATACAGAGGCTAAATTAGCAGCTATTGCTGCAGAAATCTTTGGGGAAATTGAAGAAAATACTGTTGAATTCGTAGATAACTACGACGGTACTATGAAAGAACCAGTTCTTTTACCTGTACGTTTTCCCAACATACTAGTAAACCCAAACCAGGGAATTGCTGTAGGTATGGCCAACTATATATGTGGATTCAACTTAACAGAAGCTTGTAAGGCAACAATGGCATTACTAAAAGATCCTAAGGCAGACCCGCACAAACATATGCTGGCACCAGATTTTCCATCAGGTGGGGATATTGTCTATAAAGAAAATGAAATAAGAAGAATATTTGATACAGGAAGAGGTTCTTTTAAACTAAGAGGGAAATATAAATATGATAAAAAAGAAAACTGTATTGAAATATATGAAATTCCGTATAATACAACCATAGAAGCTATTATCGATAAAATTATAGAGCTTGTTAAAAATAATAAAGTAAGAGAAATTACAGATGTACGAGATGAAACAGACCTAGCAGGTCTTAAGATAACAATAGACCTTAGACGAAATACAGATGTTGAGATTCTTATGCATAGAATTTTCGCATCCACACCACTAGAATCTACAGTTAGCTGTAATTTTAATATTTTAGTTAGGGGAACCCCTAGAGTGATGGGCGTTAATGAAATTCTAAATGAATGGATTGATTTTAGGGTAGAATGTGTAAGAAACAAATACTTATTTAATATTGAAAAAATGGAAGCCAAACACCACCTATTACTAGGCCTTGAGAAGCTACTAGTAGACATAGATAAAGCAATTAAGATTATCCGGGAAACGAAAACAGAAAAGCTGGTAATTCCCAACCTAATAGAGGGCTTTGCCATTAGCAAAGATCAAGCAGAGTATATTGCTGAAATAAGACTTAGGAATTTAAACCAGGAATATATCTTAAAACGTATAGCCGAAATTGAAGAACTAGCCAAGGAAATCAAAAGGCTAACAGGCATTGTAAAGAGTGATAGAAGGATAAAAACCGTTATTTCTAAAGAATTAACAGAAATTATTAAAAAGCATGGCGCCGTAAGAAGAACAACAATTATTACAAATGATGAGATTGAAGAAGTATCAGAAGAAGATATGATAGAAGACTACAATATTAAGGTCTTTATAACAGACCATCAATACATCAAGAAGATTACCTTGGCCTCTCTCAGAGGCTCAGCAGATCAAAGGACTAAAGATGATGACCATATAACACAGGAAATAGAAGCAACTAATAAGGCTGATTTGATTATGTTCTCGGACAAACAAAAAGTCTATAAAATGAAATTATATGAACTAGAAGATGTTAAGGCAAGTGACCTAGGAGAATACCTACCAAATGTATTAGAACTTGCGGATGATGAGAAGATTATCTTTATCCATGCAACAACAGATTATAGTGGACTTATGTTATTTGGCTATAAAAATGGTAAAGTATCTAAAGTTCCTTTAGAAGATTATATGACAAGAACAAATAGAAGGCGTCTATTAAATGCTTATTCAGATGAAGATGAATGTGTTGGTATTTGTTTCTTACCTGAAGATGGAAAACTTTACGGTGTTCGGAGTGATGAGAGGGCTTTGGTATTTGATTCTTCTTTAATCCCAACTAAGGTGAATAAGGACGCAAGAGGAACCCAGGCAATGCGGATAACCAAAACAACAACATTTGAGAAGTTAAGCCTAGCTGATCATTTAGATGAGCAGGAGCAGAAGAAATACTTATCATCTAAAATACCAGCCACAGGTAAACATTTATAGCTTGTTTTTTAAAAATATTCATATTACAATTAAGGGAAATAAAAGGCATAGGGGGATTTTAACATGCGGAAAAAGCTACAAGATGCAAAACGTATTGTCATTAAAGTAGGAACATCTTCCTTAACCCACGAAAGTGGTAAGGTTAATCTTCAACAAATGGAAAATATAGCCCGAGTTTTAACAGATTTGCAAAACAAAGGCAAAGAAATAATTCTTGTTACATCAGGGGCAGTTGGGGCTGGTATGCAAAGGTTAGGCCTTAGAAGTAAACCCCAGGAGCTTGAAATGAAACAAGCTACAGCAGCTGTTGGACAATCTGTTTTAATGCAAATGTACCAAAAATTTTTTGGTGAGTATAATCAAACTGTTGCACAGATCTTATTAACCAAAGATATTGTAAATGATTCAATTAAAAATATTAATGCTAAAAATACTTTCTGCACACTTATAGGTTTAGGGGTAATTCCTATTGTTAATGAAAATGATAGTATTTCAACAGCTGAAATAGAGGGCTTTAGATTTGGTGATAACGATACATTATCAGCTACCGTAGCTGCCCTTATAGAAGCAGATCTTTTAATTATGTTAACAGATATTGATGGCTTATATACAGCAAATCCATCAGATGATCCAGCAGCAGAGCTAATCCGTGTTGTAGAAGGAATAGATGATGCAATTACATGTAGTGCAGGAGATACAAATACAACACAAGGAACTGGTGGTATGGCAACTAAAATTTTAGCTGCGGAAATAACCACTTGTGCCGGTATTGATACAGTTATTGCTAATGGCAATGATATGCACAATATATATAAGGTTATTGAAGGTAAGGATATAGGGACCTGGTTTAAGACATCACGCTAGGTGCTAGAAAGGAATAGGCAAATGGAGAAATTACTTGAGAGAATTAATGCATTATCAAATAAAGCGAAAATAGCCACTCTAACAGCCCAAGAAATAGCTGAGCAAAAGGAACTACGGGCAGAATATATTAAGCTCTTTAGGGCAGGACTAAGGCAACAGTTAGATAATACCAAGATTAAAGAGCTTGATGGGACGATTGTGCCCCTTAAGCGTAAGAAATAAGACTTTTAGAGTTTAGAGGATGGTGTGGTGGTGGATAAGAAATTGATACGTAGGGATATGAGGGGTCGGAGGGCAGAACTATCAGGGGAACTTGTGTTAGAGTATTCAGGTGTTATTTGGCGTAAAATTTATGCTATGCCTAGTTTTCAGGGAGCGGAAACATTGCTTCTTTATAGTAGCTTTGGTAATGAGATTAGTACGGGGATGGTTGCTAGGAAGGCTATGGCATTAGGTAAGAGAGTGGCTTATCCGGTTACCAATACGGTGGATAAGACAATGGAATTTCATGTGGTAAATGATTTGAGTGAGCTAGGACTTGTGAAGTCTGGTCGTTTTAAGCTGTATGAGCCTGAGCCAAAGCCTGAGACTAAAGTTGTACCTGGTGAGGATACCTTGATGATTGTTCCGGGACTGGCTTTTGATAAGGCGGGGTATCGTACAGGTTATGGTGGTGGCTTTTATGATAAGTATATTGCCAAGTATCCATCCCTAATGACTTTAGGTGTCTGTTATGGCTTTCAAATTATAGACCGTATCCCTAGGGATGCGCATGATCAGCCGGTGGGGACTTTGGTGACAGAAGGTATTGATGTATAAACTAGGTGGGAGAGGGCGGCCAGGGCTACAAGCTTAGGCGTAGCCGTCCGGGCGATGAGATAGGGGATAGATATTATTGTTTTAGGGGTTAATGCCGTCGTATTCCATACAATGTGTGGTCCCAAACAAATGCGGCAATACCCCAAACCACAAAAACCAGGAAGGGGCAAGACAATGAGTAGACTAATTGAGCAAGGAAAAAGAGCTAAGGAAGTTGCAAGAACTGTTGGCCAGTTATCTAGCTTGGCGAAAAACAAAGGGTTAGAGTGTGCGGCGGACAACTTAATGAAACGAATGGATGAGATTGTAACAGCTAATAAGGAAGATGTTAGCCGGGCAATAGAGCAAGGGATTACAGGGGCAATGGTTGATCGTTTGACTTTGGATGAAGAACGTATTGAAGCAATGGTTGAGGGCATTAGGGAAATTGTTAAGCTCGATGATCCAGTTGGGGAAACCGATGAGATGAAGAAGCGTCCTAACGGCCTTATAATTGGGAAAAAGCGTGTTCCTTTAGGAGTAGTTGGTATTATTTACGAGGCAAGACCTAATGTAACGGCAGATGCTTTTGCACTTTGTTTGAAAACAGGGAATGCAACAATTTTACGTGGTGGTAAAGAAGCTATTAGGAGTAATATGAAGATTGTTGAGATTATTGGAGAGGGCCTTGAAAGTGCTGGAATTCCGAAGGAGGTAATTCAGTTAGTTGAAGATACCAGCCGTGAAACGTCTGTTGAGATGATGCAAATGAATGAGTACCTGGATGTTTTAATACCAAGGGGTGGCAAAGGGCTTATTCAAAGTGTTGTTAAAAATAGCACAGTTCCAGTTATTGAAACAGGGGCAGGTAACTGTCATGTCTATATTGACCAATCGGCAGATATACAGAAGGCTATTGCTATTGCCATTAATGCAAAAACTCATAGACCAGGTGTTTGTAACGCAGTAGAAACACTTATTATACATAAAGAAATAGCCCCAGGTGTTTTATCTGAACTGGTGAAAAAATTACAATCCTTAAGAGTTGAGGTAAGGGGGGATAAAAAAGCTATAGCTATTACGCCAAATATTACTTTAGCCACAAAAGAGGATTGGGAAACGGAATATCAAGATAACATATTAGCAATTAAAATAGTAGAAAATTTTGATGAGGCAACAGATCATATTGCGACTTATGGAACTGGCCACTCAGAGGCCATTGTAACGGAGAATTACACAAGGGCTCAAAAGTTCCTTGATGTGGTAGATGCAGCGGCGGTATACGTCAATGCCTCTACTAGGTTCACAGATGGCTCAGAATTTGGCTTTGGGGCGGAGATTGGTATTAGTACCCAGAAGTTACATGCAAGAGGACCTATGGGGCTTAGGGAGTTAACCACAAACAAATACATTATCTATGGAAATGGACAAATACGTAAATAAATGAAAGGCTGACGATAAAAAGTCAGCTTTTTTTTATCTAAAAGAGTATGAGAATAAGAAAACTGCGCACCCTATAGATACTAACGTTAAAATAGGAGGCTAAGAATATGATGAAAAAGATAAAGCACAAACTAGCAAAAAAGGAGGGGGGTGGACTGACAGTAAGGAGCTGGAAACTACCTTTTGTGGTTTGGGGATTTTCAGCTATAATCCTAGGGAGTTTGTTACCGGTCTCTTCTTTACCACAAATTATTCCAACCCACACAACTCCCTATTCTAGTGCTAAATACCATAAAACTAATGCAGTGCAAGAGCCCCTAGTAGAGCTAGAAGAAACTAGACCCTTTACATTAACTGAAGAGGTCTATGTTCCATCTATAGCTTCTACTGTAATAACCTATGAGCATGTGACTACAGGGGCTCAGGCTATTTATATAAAGAATACAGACCCTAACCAAACGTTTGCTATTGGCTTTAAAACACCAATTAGTGATAACACAGGGGTGAACCATATTGTAGAGCATGCAGTTTTTACAGGGTCGGAGAAATATGATATTAAAGATGTGTTTTTTGAGATGAAAAAGAGATCACCTAATATCTTTATGAATGCTTCCACGGCGGCAGATATGACGATTTATCCTTTTTCAACCCGGAACCCTAAAGATTATGCCAATTTACTAGATGTCTACCTGGATGCGGTCTTTTTTCCTAACTTACAAAAACACCGCTATGGTTTTGATCAGGAGGGGTGGCGTTACAGTATAGACAAAAATGACAAATTTCAATTAAGTGGGGTTGTTTATAACGAAATGAAAGGGGCAAGTGTGGTTCCAAGACGAATACTGGCCATGGCTAACCGACAAGCAATGTTTCCAGAGACTATGTACATTTACAATGCCGGGGGTAGTCCATCAGAAATACCCAGTTTAACGTATGAAGCCTTTAAAGAAACTCACAAACAGTACTATGTGCCATCAAATAGTTGTGCCTTTATATATGGTGATATGGACATTGAACCAGTTTTGGACAAGTTAGATAGCTACTATAGTCGTTTTAAAAAAGAAAGAAGCCAAAATATATCTTTTAAGCAAGAAGCTTTTGCGGTGAAGCATTACCATCAAGACTACTACCCAACAGCATCCTCTAAGGCAAATTATTACATGTCTACTAATTTTGCGGTTGGTGAAATTGAAGATCAAAAGCTTCAGTTTTCAATGAAAATTCTTATGGATATTTTGACTAAATATGATCAGTCCCCTTTAAAAAGGGCTTTTAGACAAAAGCAAAGCAGTAAGACATTAGCTTATGATGTAGATGCTGCAATTCCACAGCCAATATACAGTATTATAGCCACAGATGTTAAAAAACAGGATATTAGGGATGTGGAGCTACTGATTAATGAGACATTATATGAGGCGGCCATAGATGGTTTTCAACCAGACCTAATAAAAATGGCCATAAATAATTATGAAATAGCAAGTAAACAAAAAATAAGTGATGTTTCTAGAGGTGTTGATATGGCGTATAATACGCTGTATGGTTGGGGTCACGGTGTGTCGCCTATTAGGATCCTCAGTGGCCAGGAATTTATAGAAGAAATTAAGGAAGAAGGAGATAGCTTATATTTTCAAGACCTACTTAAAACCTATCTTTTAGAAAATAATCATAAATCCCAAGTGGTTTTGGCACCTGATAAAAACTTTATCCTAAATACCCAAAGGGATGAAACAAGAAAGATTGCTTTAGAAGAGGCTAATAATAACAGTGACATGGTAAAAGAACTTATTCAAAACCAGGAGGGGTTAGACCTCTGGCAACGAGAAGAAATAGAAGTCGGTCTACTTCCTGAGCTTACCCTAGAGGATATTAATCAGTCGGCACCCTTGCCTAAATTAAAGGTGACAGAAAATAAAACAGGAAAAAAAATGTATTACTTGGCAGCTACAAATGATTTGATTTATGTGGACCTATATTTTGATACAGCCTATATACCACAGGAAAGTTTGAATGAGTTATTTCTATTTGGACATTTAATTAGTCAAAAAGAAAAAGATTTAGTTGCCCTATATACAGGCGGGATTAGTTGTACCCCCATAGCAATCCCAAATTTTGAGTGGTATAATAAATATGATCCAAAATTAAAGCTTTCAATGTGTATGGAAAAAGACAATACAGTTAAGGCTTTTGAGATATTGGGTAAGATTACAGAGAGCAACTCATGGGATGAAAAGTGGATTTTAACACAAATTAATAAAATACAAAGCCAATATGAGGACTATTTTAAGGCTAATCCTTTAGAGCTTATGAGGGCAAGTGTTGGTAGTAGCCAAGAGGGACCTAGCCGTTATGACTATGAAATGATTATTCCATTTTATGAATATATTTGCCAAGTTGAACAAAATTATGATCAGTATAAAAATCAAATCATTAATAAACTCCAAATTATTAATAATAGTGTGTTTAACAAAGAAAAACTTGTCTTAGGGGCAACTTTAGAAGAAATAAACATAAAGACCCTAGAAAAAAACTATAATAAATATAGGAAGAAATTAAATAATCAAGAGTATATTGCAAGCACATATGAATTTGATCAAAAGGAAATAAAACAAGGGTTTTCCATTGCCTCTGATGTACAATATATTGTTTGGGGGGGAAACTACAAAGAAAAAGGTGGCATATACAATGGTGCTTTATATGTTTTAGCTAATATGTTAAATGCCCAGTACTTACTCCCTAATGTCAGAGTGAAGAATGGGGCTTATGGTACAGGGATTAAATTTAATCCATATGGGGATATGGGTGTTTATACTTACCAGGATCCAAAGCTTGAAAACTCACTTAAAACCATAGAAGCAATTCCAAATTACATTAAGGGCCTAAAGATGGACTTTAAAACACTAGATGATTATAAAATAGGGGCGTTTTCTAGATTTGAACAGGAACTAGGTCTGAATGCTTCGCCAGTAGCTATAGGTGAAACATTACAAGGGTATAACCTTTCAGGAATTACAGATGAAAGTCTAGAAAATATAAAAAGGGAGATCTTCCATACAACCATAGAAGATATAAAGAAACAAGGAGATATTCTAGAAAAACTTATTAAAGATAAGCGCTACAGCGTTGCGGGCAGTGATGGTAAGCTATTGACTAATAGTCATCACTTTGATATAATTCAGTCATTTCAGAAGTAATTTCGCACACACTAAAGGGGGATTTTAAGTGAAAAAAAAGTTAATGTTATTTTTAAGCATGATGATGCTTAGTAGCTATATAATATCAGGCTGTAGCCAATCATCTAAGGGTGATGGTAATGGCGGCAGTGATGAAAAGGTAACAATTATCACATCTTTTTATCCGATTTATCTTCATGTTATTAATATTGTTAAAGATGTGCCAGGGGTAGAAGTGCTTAACATGACAGAGCCGCAAACGGGATGTTTACATGATTATCAACTATCACCAGAGGATATTAAAACCTTAGACAGGGCAGATATCTTTGTTGTTAATGGCGGCGGAATGGAAAGCTTTATGGATAAGATTTTATCTCAATTAGATAAAATGCCAATTATAGATGCAAGTGAGCACATAGAGTTAATTGAGGAAGACCATCACGGCCATGACCACGAAGAAGATGACCATAACCATGAATTTAATCCCCACGTATGGGTTAGTGTTACAGGGGCTATAGGACAAGTAGAACAAATTGCAAAAGAGTTAGCCATATTAGATCCGGAAAATAAAGCCTATTATGAGCAGAATGCCAAGGAATATATTGGGAAACTAAAAGAATTGAAACGAGAGATGCATGAGGGGTTAGATGATGTTCCCAATAAAAACATTGTTACATTTCATGAGGCTTTTTCATACTTTGCGCAGGAATTTAACCTAAATATTGTGGGAACAATTGTAACAGAGACGGGATCAGAACCAAGTGCTAAGGAACTCTCCAAGGTTATTGAGGATATTAAAGAGCATAATGTTAAGGCTGTATTTACAGAGCCGCAATTTACCAGTAAAGCAGCAGATATGATTTCAAAAGAAGCAGATATAGGCCTATATACCCTTGATCCTGTCGTAACGAGTGGTCCTACTTTAAAAGAAGAAGATGAGTATATTAAAAAAATGAAAGAAAACCTAAAAATATTAGAAGAGGCACTAAGATGAATAATGACAATCAAAACATAAAATGCGGACTTTGTTGTAGTAAAATTGAAAATTTTGGTGTAAAAAAAGGCAAAACACAAATATTAAAAGATATTAACATTCATTTTCATTGCGGAGATTTAACGGCTATTATAGGGCCAAATGGAGCGGGTAAGACCACTTTACTTAAAGCAGTTTTGGGAGAAATGGAACACACAGGTAGATTAACGTTTCTTAATTTAGCAGGCCAAACCCATGAAAATCCCATCATCGGCTATGTGCCCCAGCATTTAAACTTTGACCCATCTACGCCAATGAGTGTGGCAGACCTCTTTGCTTCTTGCATTTCTAGAAGACCCTCATGGCTAGGTCACAGCAAAAAGACTTTGTTGGAAATAGAGCAGGCTCTTGAAAAAGTAAATATGGGATATGCCATTGACCGGAAAATCGGGGCTTTGTCAGGTGGAGAGCTCCAAAGGGTACTTCTAGCCTTGGCTATTATACCACTTCCTAATATATTACTCTTAGATGAGCCTATTTCTGGGATTGACCAAGCAGGGATTGAAATGTTTTATAAAACAATTTCTCAGCTACGAAAAGACTATGATATGGCAATTGTACTAGTCTCCCATGATTTGCAACTCTTATCTAAATATGCAGATAGGGTTATTTTACTAAAAACAACAATTCAGTGTGAAGGCACGCCGGAATATGTTTTTTCCCATGACAGAACCAAAGAGCTTATGGGTACATTTTGGATAGGAGGCTAAAATATGCAAGTTTGGTACACGCTATTAGATCAAATATTACCTTTTAGTTGGCTAAGTTATTCGTTTATGAAAAACGCCTTTTTAGCTATTTTATTTGTGGCCCCTACATTTGGGCTACTTAGTACAATGGTGGTTAATAATAAACTAGCCTTTTTTTCAGAATCCATTGGCCACTCAACCTTAACTGGAATTGCCATTGGCGTTATTTTTGGCATAGGGAATCCACTATGGGCAATGATTTTATTTTCAATTGCCTTGGCCATAATGATTTCCGTTGTTAATAGAAATAGTAGCTCCTCCACAGATACGATTATCGGTGTGTTCTCATCAGCATCAATTGCTATTGGAACAGTTATTTTATCAAGGGGGGGTGGATTTGCAAAATACTCATCTTTTTTAATAGGTGACTTACTGAGCATTACCCCGTCAGAAATAGGGATTTTAATTGTTGTTTTTATGAGTGTGTTAGGCTTTTGGGGTGTTTTCTTTAATCCACTTGTTATTATTAGTATGAATAAATCTTTAGCTAATAGTAGAAGAATCTCTGTTTTTAAAATTGAACTATTGTTTACAATCCTTATTGCTATTATTGTAACGGTCTCTATTCAATGGGTAGGACTTTTAATTATTAACTCTTTTTTAATATTACCAGCAGCAACATCAAGGAACTTAGCTCAAAATATTAGAGAGTACCATATTATATCTGTTGTTGTAGCGGCCTTTTCAGGGATAGCAGGGCTGATTGCATCTTATTATTTAGGAAGTGCAACAGGCGCTACCATTGTGGTAATAATGTCAATCTGTTATTTAATAACCTTAATTATAAAAGTTATTAAAAAAATATAATACATACACTAGCAAAAGGTTTGTAAAAACAACCATATTAATGTCAGAATATGAAAGTTATTGCCATTATAATGACAAAAAGATAGTTAAAAAGCCTAATCGTATTGACACAAAATGAACGAAGATATAAAATGATAAGGATTGGATTTTTAAAATACCAGGTTAGAAAGGAGATTCACGATGAAATACTCACGCGAAGTAGAACACATGTGTCCCATTGCTAAAGGCCCTAATCATGGACCAGCACCAATTCCTCAAGAAGGAAGATGGGTACAATCAAAAGAAGTTACAGATATAAGTGGATTAACACACGGAGTAGGCTGGTGTGCACCTCAACAAGGAGCATGTAAACTAACACTCAATGTAAAAGGTGGCATTATAGAAGAGGCTCTTATTGAGACAATCGGATGTTCAGGAATGACTCACTCTGC
>CAZLPH010000053.1:3216-13540 GCA_964561345.1 uncultured Candidatus Epulonipiscium sp. | reverse complement strand
ATCTTTGGATCTACAAGATTATATACGATATTGGCAATTGAGTTTCCGGCAAATACAAATAGGGCACTAAAAATAGTCACCCCAAGTAATAAAGGGACATCACTTCTTAGACCTGCCTGAACGGCAGCTTGTCCAATACCTGGATAAGAAAATACTTGCTCTACTAGTATACTGCCACCAAATAGCTCACTAAGAGAAGCGAACTGCAGGGTTAATGCTGGCACAATAATATTACGTAGGCCATGATTTTTTACAATCTCTATTTCCCTTTCCCCTCTTGCCCTAGCAAACAGAACATAATCACTTGAGAGGACTGTTATCATCTTTTCCCTTGTATGTAATGCCACGGTTGCAAATGAGGTTAAACTTAGTGTAATGGCTGGTAATATCATATGGTAGATCCTATTGATTATGGTAACCTCAGAAGCCATCATTCCTGCTGGAACACTAAGTCCTACTGGAAACCATCCTAGCCAAATAGAAAAAATCATTAAAAATAGCAAGCCTATCCAAAAAGTTGGCGTAGATGATAAGACGATACAGACAGTTTTAATGATTCTATCTGGTAATTTACCTTTCCAAACACCCATTATAATACCTAGTAAAAATCCAACCACACCCGACAAAAGCCAAGCCACTCCCATTAATACAATAGATGCTTTAAATCTATCTCCAATAACGGAAATAACTGGTTTTCTATAAATTAAGGATGTGCCAAAGTCTCCTTTTATAATGGCCTTTCCCCAGGATATAAACTGCTGGCTAGGGCTATCATTGAGGCCCCAGAATTCACCAATATTCTCCCTTTGCTCGGGACTTATAGCCGCTCCTGCACCTACATAGGCTTGGACAGGGTCCACTGGTGACACACTAATTAACGTAAATGCTATTACACACACTGCAACTAATAATGTCATGAGGCGTATTAAATTAGTTGTTATATTGATTATTACTTTCTTTGTCATTTAATACCCCCAAATCTTCTTATATTAGTTCCATTTCCATTCTTTTAAGTTTGCTACAACAGGCCATGCATGACCATGGGGATGGATTTTCTGTCTCCCTATATCAAGGCCTTCTCTAACATAATATAAATGATCCACATTTACCAGCCATACCCAAGGACTTTCTCCTTCAGTTGCCAGACCTGTTTCTCCGTCCCATTGTACTTTTTTCCAGTTTTCCATAGCTTCCTCTGGCGTAAGTGCTGCCATAGCATTTTCGACATGCTGATCTGTTACAGGATTGGAATAATACTCCGGATTATAATAATCTTTCCCAGCATTATCACTATGATATAGAAGGTATGTTTCTTTAGGGTTTTGCGCCCCCCACCCCATCATAACTGGCTCACTAAACATTCTTTGTTCAATTATATCCCAGCTACTTCCTTCTGTGTTGATTTTTATACCAAGTTCTTTAGCTTGAAGTGAAACACCTGTTGCTAGGGCTTGCCTTGTTGAATCACTTGCAGGATAAAGCAAGTTAAATTCAGCCCTAATACCATCTTTTTCACGTAGCCCATCACCAGCTACAATCCATCCTGCAGATTCTAATAAGGCTTTTGCTTTTTCTAAATCATAGGAGACAACTGCCTCATCATTCCCCCAAGGCATGCCATCACACTCTGTGTAAGCCGGTCTACCATAACCGTTAATAACATCCTTAATAAGACTTTCTCTGTTTATGCCATAGGATAGGGCCCTTCTTATTGCTATATCAGAGGTAACATTATGGCCGATTTTGTTGCCATTTTCATCTACTTGCCCCTCATCTTTAAGATAAGGCAGGGTTAAACCACGGTTATCAATAGACTCAATAACAGCTAGTTCCATGCCATTAATTTCTTGATCTGCTAAATTGGCAGCCGTAACAGCCACATCTAGCTGACCTGCCTTTGCAGCTGCTAGAGCCGTATCTTCTTCCATAAATAAAATTGTTACCTTTTTAATTTCTGCTACTTGGCCATAATAATCTTCATTAGCAGTCATAATAATCTGTTGTCCTTTGTCCCACTGCTTCAGTATAAAAGGGCCACTTCCAATTGGATTTTCTCCGTAATTTGCATCATAGGCATGCTCTGGAACAATTCCTGTTGCCACAACAGTATGGGCAAAGGATGAATCCGGCTTAGCTAAATTAAACTTAACCGTCACATCATCTGAGTATTCTACACTTTTAACATTGGTTAAGTCTATAACAGAACCACTGGCCTTTGCCATTTCAAATGTAAAAGCCACATCTGACGCTTTTACCCGCTCGCCATCTGTAAACTTGGCATCATTTCTAATTATAAACTCCCAGGTAAGCCCATCTAGGCTAATGCTATAATCCGTTGCCAAATCATAGGTTATAGCCATATTAGCATCCGTATCAATTAAGGTGCTTTGAAATAAAGGATTTCCATAACGTCCCCAGCCTACTATTGGATCAAATCCTTCGTCTGGTTCGCTACCAATTGCCATTATTAACTCATCTTTAGCGCCTAATTCTGTTGCTTCTTCTGCTACTTTTCCCCCACATGCTACCAAAACAAATAATGCCATAGTCATAACTATTGGCATCATTATACGCTTCTTCATCTTTTTTCCTCCCCAGGCATACTTTTTAGTACTGTCTGATACACAGTTTGAACCGGAACCCCACACTCTTTTGCCCTTAGTTTACAATCTTCGTATTCAGGTGAATATTTAATAATATCATCATATTTTGCTATTTTAATCCTAACATCTCCATATCTTGTAGGCGTTGTGATCCACTCTCTATCCATACACACCCTATTTGTCTTATACATTCTAATACCAATAGTTGTTGTCTCTTTAAACATGACCTTTTGCATTTTGCCTATTTGCTTCTCAAGGCATAAGACACTCAGTTTCACAGCAGGTCTGTTTTTTTTCATATAGATAGGTGTGTAGAAAACATCTAAGGCCCCTTCTTCTAATAAGGCTTCCATTACATATCCTGCCACTTCACCTGTCATATCATCAATATTAGCCTCTATAATCCAGGCATCATCTAATACTGTTTTTTTTTACTCTCCACTAATACCATACGCAGTAAGTTTGCCATTTTCAAGTCTCTTTTACCTGTACCGTATCCGATTGCTATGGCTTCAGCTTCTGGCATAGGGCCAAATTCATCTACTATGGTTGCAATAATAGCTGCCCCTGTTGGTGTTACTAATTCTTTTGGAATACCTGTGCTATAAAATGGTACCTTAGCTTCTCTTAGAATTTCTAAGGTGGCTGGTGCTGGGACTGGAATAACACCGTGCTGACAATGTACAAAACCAGTTCCTGTATGGAGGGGTGAGCTCATTACTTTATCTACCCCTAAAGCCTGGATGCATATTGCGGCGCCCACAATATCTACGATAGAGTCTATGGCACCAACCTCATGAAAATGCACCTTATCAATGGGTCTTCCATGAATCTTGCTTTCTGCTTGAGCCACTTTAATAAAAATATCCTTACTTAATTGCTTTACTTTGTCATCTAAGTCACTGTTATCTATTAAGTGTTCAATATCATGTAAGTTACGATCATGGGTATGGACATGGCCATGTGATTCATGATGTTTATGTCCGTCATGGTGATCATGGTCATGAGTATGTTCTTCTAGTATAACATTAACATCAGTCCCCATAATACCATTTTTACCTTTTGTGCTAACTTCAATCCTATAACCATCTACCTTTAGTTTTTTTAGTCCTTCAAGAAGTGTTTCCTCTTTTACACCAAGGTCAAGAAAAGCACCTAATGTCATATCTCCGCTAATTCCTGCAAAACAATCTAGATATAGTATTTTCATCTGCTTATCCTCCTAATTACCGCTTAATTTATTAATCATACTTGCGCTGTATCCTGCACCAAATCCATTATCAATGTTAACAACACTAACCCCACTTGCGCAACTATTAAGCATACATAATAGTGCCGATAGTCCATTAAAACTAGCACCATAGCCCACACTTGTGGGAACTGCAATAACGGGCTTGTCAACTAAACCACCTACAACGCTGGCTAGTGCTCCCTCCATACCCGCTACAACAATAACAACATTAGCGCTTCGTATTCTTTCTGTATTAGCTAGTAGGCGGTGGATTCCTGCTACACCTACATCATATAATCTATCCACTGTATTCCCCAAAGTCTCAGCTGTCACAGCTGCTTCTTCTGCAACTGGAATATCTGCTGTTCCACCTGTTACAACGATAATCTTATGTTTGCTTTTTGGGATTTCCTTTTTCCCTACAACAACGCACCTTGCTAGCTCGTGGTACTCTACGTCATCTGTTATTTCTTTAATGGCTTCATAGACTTCTTTACTAGCCCTAGTCCCTAATATATTCACATCTTGGTGTTCTAGCATATGGCTTACAATCCCTTGAATATGCTCTATTTGTTTGCCTTCACAATAGATCACTTCCGGGTAGCCATTACGCAGGGCCCTATGATGGTCTATTTTGGCATACCCTAGATCTCCGTATGGAAGTGTTTTAAGGGTATCTAGTGCATCATCTATACTAACTGACTCATTCTTTACATTTTCTAGTAAGGCTACTAATTTTTCTTTTTCCATATTTTCACTCCTATACCAGGCAAGTTCTTTACGCTTAACTTGGTGCTAGCCGCCACTTTCAAAAGTAGCGGCTAGCATTAAGTCAGCTTGGCTAAATACCTAGCTCATCATTAGATAACACTTCATTCATACTTCCGACTCTATATCCACCAAGGTCAAGGGTTACATACACAAAACCAATTTCCTTGAAGTAATCAACCGTTTGATTCATAAAAGAAGGTTCTAAGAATTTCATTTGTTCTTCTGGAATAATTTCAATTCTTGCAATATCCCCGTGGTATCTTACACGAAATTGTGTAAAACCATGATCTAGAAGATACATTTCTCCTTTTTCTACAAGGGCTAATTTCTCAGGGGTAATAGGCACACCATATGGTATACGTGATGCTAGACATGCCATGGATGGTTTGCTCCATGTTGGTAAGTTTAGCTGCTTTGACAAGGCTCTAACCTCGTCCTTGCTTAACCCGACGTCCTTTAAGGGACTAATAACATCTAATTCCTTTAGGGCAATCATGCCAGGCCTATAATCGAAAACATCATCAGCTATACTACCATCAGCCACATAAGGGATGCCCGATTCTGCGGCTAATTCCTTTATTTTTGTAAAGATAGCTTTCTTACAATGGTAACAACGGTCTTTTTCATTTGCAACGAATTCTGGGATATTGTATTCATCTGCCTTAATAAAAAAATGTTTTATCCCTATATCTGCAACAAATTCTGCCGCTTCTACCATTTCTCTATCAGAATGCATGGAAGCTCGCACGGTTATCCCCATTGCCTTGTCTCCCAAAACCTCATGTGCGACATAAAGCAGGAGGGTACTATCTACCCCTCCTGAAAATGCCACACAAATACTAGTAAGGTCTTTTAGATTTTCTTTTAACTTATTATATTTTTCTTGTAGCATAGACATCCCCTTAGGTTTTATTTATTGGTCTTTCATTGCTAAGTGTACACTGGCTAACTTAAATGTTTCTGGCAGTGCTAAAATATTAGGCTCATCACCAACATATTTTCTGATATCCCCTAAGGCTTCTTCAAATGTAGCCCTTGTTTTCATTCCCATACCACGTGCAAACCCTGGCTCTCTTGCGCCAACGATATAGATGGCCGCACAGTTTTTTTCTGCAATATGGCCACATGAGATCATTGAAAATGCATGAAATGGGTGGTAGCCAAATGCATAGCGGTACTTCTTAATATAATCTTCATTATGGGATAAATACTCTCCGAACTTATCTAAATCTGGCAAAGTGTTATTCCAATCTGTTTGGAACATGTTATAAAGTTCTCTGTAAGCTGGGAACTCTTCATCATGGAAGTAACCATCACAAATTGATGAACAAATAACAACACAATTATCTTTCAAAACACGCTTATGGCGAATAATTTGGGCTGAGATTGCTTGTAACATTAATATTGGGTTAGTCCCCATTCCATCACCGTAGTGGAATGATTGGGGCATACCAAATAACACAACATCATATTTCTTTTCTGCCCATGGAGTATAAGTTCTCTCATCTGCTATTTCCCATGAAAGTGGCTGTACTTCTTTTGCGTAGCCTGAAAACACTGCAATTTGTCTTGCCTGGCTATCAAGTACTGCGTCACATACAAAGAATTTCTTACCCATACACTCTTCCATGTATTGGCCAATTTCATCAAATTTAGTTCTCATTAAGCTTTTGCTATTAACTGGTGTAAAGTCATCTCTATGCATAACGTCTGGTGAGTGGTGGGTTGCTATTGATTTCCAGTGTGTAATACCTGTTGCACAATGCTTGTAGCCACCAGAATATCCGCCGTATGGGTTACCAAGAGCATGCCCTATTAAAACGGCAAGGTCTGCATCATAAACAGCTTTATTCATAATAACAGCATCGCCGCGCTCTGTGGTTCCAAGGTCAATTAGATTGTCCCAATTTTCGCTGTCATGGTTCTCAATTTGTCCTGCATACCAAAACTCATTAAATATCTCATCACCTAATATACGTTTGATTTCGTCCTTTTTATTTTTTCTATGGAGCCCATTACTACAAATAAGCTTAATGTCCCTTTTTTCTACACCTGCTTTTAAGCACTCATTTATAACGATTTTTATGGATACCTTTCTATGAGCTGTTGGCTGTTCACCACCCTTTACTCTGTCAGGGAATATAATAACAACTTTAGAGCCTTTTTTTACTTGCTCTGAGATAGGTGGCATTCCTACTGGATTTAAAATAGATTCCCTTGTTACTTCTTCAATATTTGCCAGTGGTTCTGGATCCTTTACTGTTACACCAGGTATAAATACATCTGTGTTATCTGGCACTTCTGCTTCCATAAATCCATGTCCATATTCGAATTTTAGTTTCATTAATAAATCCTCCTTATATGTTTGTATGTTTATTTAACGTATTCTTCAATAATAACCTTTAGCTGCTCTGGGTTAAATCCTATGGGATCTGTAAAGTTTGTAAGGGCAACGAGCCCGCCATCAATGGTATCAATACTAGCAATCATGGCTGCATTTTCTTCTTTCAGGCCGCCACCGTATACAACGGGAATATCAATATCATAAATCTCTTTGGCAACTTCTTTAATATACCCAGATACAAATGCAATATACTCTTTGCCAGGTGGTGTTTTACCTGGCCCTATTGCCCAGATTGGTTCGTATCCTATTACAACATTATTCTTGGGTAAGAATTCTTTCACACCTTTTAAGCCGCGTTCTATTTGGCTACGGAGTACTGCCTTAATAGATACCTGTTGTTCTTCAAAAGTTCCCTCTCCTTTTTCCTCTGCTGTTTCACCAACACACAAAAGAACGTGCATACCTTGCTTTAGGGCAACAATTGTTTCCTGGTTAACCAGCTCATCAACTGCCTTCGCAACCCTTTCTCTTGTGCCATCATTATCATTCCACAATGGTTCGAATTGACCAATGATTTGTTGCTTGTCCTTTCGCTCTTCTGAGTGTCCAATAATAGATCCTGTACACCCCATATTAGCTGCTGCCGCCGCTGGAAGATTTGTTGTAAATGCACCAAAATTGACCCCCTCTTCTACATTTTGCCTAAATACACCTTGGCTACCAATATGCAAGGTTTTAGTATCTTCCGCTGGATAGGACTTAAGTTTCTCTACTGCTGGGATTATCAGTGCTTCTGGCAGCATATAGACAAGCTGCATATCCTTCAAATTTCCCAGCTTATATTTTATACTTTCATCTATTATCCATTCCACCCATTTTTTTGGATCATCCATTGGACAAATGCCACCCAGTGATTTGGGAACATCAAAACGTTTTAGGTTAACGAAAATCTCTTTCATTCTAGTCCTCCTTATAATATGGCTTTATATTATTTCCTAAAATTAATATAGCTAGGAATTTCTGTTCCAATTAACGGTTTACACCATTCTATAAATTCTTCTGTGACATCATTTCCTCTATCATTAATATAACTCTCCGGCATGGTTCGCTCATGCATCATAACGTCATCAATTGGAATCAAAATCGTCTCACACTTATATGGATCATTACTAATTCTCTTAAGCCCAACCATAACCCCTGTTTCACCTGCTAAGGCTGCTTTTGCTGCTGCCCTTCCTGCCTCTATTGCTTCTTCCCTATCTATCTTAGATTGAAGTCCGATAGACGTTCTTCCTAGTAGTCCTGGTTTTTCACTCCTTGCCTTAATGCCAAGTTTCTCAATGACAAGGGTTGCAAGGTAAGTACCTGTATCGCCAAAGTATGTGGCTCTTTCTGTTTCAAAAATAGGTGGGGCGACAGGTTTTCCATCTTTAGCAAGCAGTCCTTCACTAACAACCACAACTACGCCACCTTTTTCTTCGTGGAGTCTTTTTACATCTGCTAAAAACGCCTCTTCATCAAAGGCTTTTTCTGGCAAATAAATTAGGTGGGGTGCATCTCCTTCATCTTTCCTAGCTAAAGCCGATGATGCTGCAATCCAGCCTGCATTTCTTCCCATAGATTCTATGATTGATACATGAATGGGAAGTGATTTTACGTCCTGGGCAACTTCTGCTACAGATGTTGCTATAAAGTTAGCGGCACTACCAAAGCCTGGGCAATGGTCTGTAATCGAAATATCGTTATCGATTGTTTTAGGTATTCCCACTACTTTAATTCCTAAGTCCTTAACCCTCTTGTGGATTTGGCCACATGTATCCATGGACCCATTACCGCCATTAAAAAGAATGTATTTTATATTATATTTCTCAAATACTTTAATCATTTTTCCATATTCTTCATCATACAAAGGAAACCTTGATGTTCCTATTGCTGAAGCTGGGGTTGTCAGGAGTAATTCTAATTCTTCCTGACTCACCTTGTTAAAATCTACAAAGTCCTCCTTTAATATTCCTTCTGTACCACCTAAAGCTCCGTAGATTTCCTCAATTCTGTCATCTTTCTTAGCTTCATCAATTGCCCCGTACAAAGAAGCATTAATAACTGCCGTCGGTCCCCCGCCATGTGCAATTAGCATATTCCCTTTCATAGTTCATCACCTTTCATTTCATTGTGTTGGATGTTTTAATTCTTGCCCCAAACCTTTGGATATACGTTAAAAATTATTTCTTACCACCACAACTATCACGAACAACTAGGTGATAAGGTATGTCAATTCTCACTGGCATCTCATGTCCTCCTTCAATTCGGTCTACAAGAATTTTAACTGCAAATCTTCCCAGTTCTTCTTTTGGTACATGAATAGTTGTTAGTGGTGGCGTTACATAGGAAGCCATTTCAATATCGTCTAATCCTATAATGGCAATTTCAGCTGGAATATTAATGCCTTTCTCGTTGATTGCCTTTATAGCACCAATGGCCACCGTATCATTTGCACAAAATAATGCTGTTGGTAATTGAGGCTTGTCTAGCATTTTTTGCATCTTCTCATATGCATCTAGGGACGAAAGCTCAATATCACATATTAATTCTTCATTAATAGGTATATTATATTTGTTCATTGTATCCACATATGCATTATATCGGTGTTCATTAACCAGGTTAAATCCTTCCTTAACCCCTACTAGTCCTAAGAAGCCTATTTTCTTGTGACCTAGTGAAATCAGATGTTCTATAGCAGTACAAGCACCCTTGTAGCCATCACAAATGACTTCATCAAATCCACCATCTACATAGTTTACACCAGCATACACCAAGTTTTTGATATTCTTTTTTAAGAATCCCAGAACCTCTTTATTGAACTGTCCTAAAATAATGGCCCCATCTACCTGGTTGGTAGAAAGGTTATTGTATAAGGCGGCATCTGTCATATCGTAAGATGAAAATGAATACCCCATTACATATCCACGCTCCGATATTTCTTTTTGAATTCCCATAGCAATTTGTGAAAAGAATGGGTCTGTATACGTATCAGCTGTAGAAGTAAATATGCACCCTATTGCTTTAGTATTCATAGGCGCTTCATCTGTGTGCCCCTTAATTAATTTTCTTGCATTTTGGTTTGGTTGATACCCTAACTCCTGTACAATCTTCCACACCCTATCGGATGTTTCTTGACTAGCCTTTTTCATTGGATCATTATTAATAATTCTTGAAACTGTAGAAATAGAAACGCCTGCTTCTTTTGCAATATCTTTGAGAGTTACTGACATATTTTTTCCTCACTTAATTTTCCCCAAACGTTTGGATTGCCTGTTTGTATTTATTATACTATACTTTTAATATGCTTACAAGAGTTCTTTATACATTCCTTTC
>CAZLPH010000053.1:0-3116 GCA_964561345.1 uncultured Candidatus Epulonipiscium sp. | reverse complement strand
ACACATGGTTTCATGCTCATCTGTTAATAGGGTTGGCAAATAGGATGTAACCCCCCTGCTTGCATAGAAATCACTAAGTGCGAGTAACTCTGCCACACTTGCATGATTTACATCTATATTATTAGCACCATGGGTGTGAATATCAATAAAACCCGGAATCACCATTTTACCTTTTGCATCAACTACCATGTGACCTTCTTCTAGTTTGCCTAAATCCACTGTTTCTATTCTTTTAATAAGACCATCTTCAATTAAAATATCAGTTTTTTCAAAGTTATTTTCTATTAATACATCTCCATTTATTATAATCATTTGTTTCATAAATATGCACCCTCCTTAAATGTACTCCGTCTGCTTATATATCATGTTTTCTCTTATGCGGGTCTAGTAATTTCAAAATATCGTCTTCTGGTAAAGGCCTACTAAGCAAATAACCTTGCATATGATTACACCCATGTTTTTGTAAATAGTCAAATTCTCTTTCTGTTTCTACCCCTTCAGCGATAACCTGGAGTCCCATCCTATGTCCGAGGACTATTAGGACGTTGGTAATTGTTTTTTCTTCCCCGTGCTGGGATATTGTATCAATAAAGGACTTGTCGATTTTCAGCGTGTCAATAGGTAGTCTATTAAGGTAATTTAAAGAAGAGTAGCCTGTCCCAAAATCATCAAGTGCAACCTTAACACCAAACTTCCTAAGCGTCTTTAATTTATCAACAACTACTTCAAAGTTTTCAATTAGCATGGTTTCCGTCATTTCTATTTCCAATTGTTTAGCTTCCAGGTCATATTTGGTTAAGGTTTGGATGACCATCTCAACAAAGTCTTCTTGCATGACTTGCAGGGCTGAGATATTAACTGCCATGGTATAACTTGGATAGCCAAGTTCATGAATCTCTTTTATGAATTTACAAGCTGTCTCTAAAACCCATCGCCCAATAGGTATAATCATACGACTGTCTTCTGCAATTTCAATAAATTTAAACGGCGCCATCCAACCAAGCGCTTTGCTATTCCATCTTAAAAGTGCCTCAAACCCTATCATTTCTTTGTTTTTCAAATCATATTGTGGCTGATAGTTTAAAATAAATTCGTCGTTTTCTATAGCGATTCTTAAATTCGTCTCTATTGATGCCCTATCTATCATATCTTGATTCATCTTATTGTTATAAAATACATACTTACCTTTCCCTTCTTCTTTAGCTTTATACATAGCAATTTCAGCTCTCATAATTAAGGACTCTGATGTATTCCCATGCTCTGGGTATACGGCTATGCCTGCGCTTACTTTGGTATGAATCATCATATCTTCTATTAGAAAGCCCTCTTCAAAAACTAACATTACCCGATCTGCTACTTTCTCCACTTCATCTTTATTCTTAAAGTCCTTAATCAGTAGCAAAAATTCATCTCCACCCATCCGGTATACCTTTATTGATTTATAATCAATCTCTTGTAGCCTTTTTCCAATCTGTATGAGAAACTTATCTCCAATACTATGCCCCATGGTATCATTAATTAATTTAAAATTATCTGCGTCAATAAATATTACGGCTCCCTTTTGCCCATTAGAGCTAGTTATACACGCCGTCATATCTTCTTCCAATTGCCTTTTATTTGGCATTCCTGTTAACACATCTGAGTAAGCCATCTCCCTTAGTGTCTTTTGAATACTATTTACTTCTTCTAATTGTCTTTGTAACTCTTCATCAGAAGCTGTAAGTTCTTCATATCCTTGGGTGATTTCTTCATTACTAGCCTGTAATCTTATTCTTATTTTCCTTATTTCTCTTATATAAATCATCAATCCTATTATAAGTATAATTAATAGAGAAAGAATAACACCCCATAGTATAACCAATTGTTTGTAAGTCTCAAAAAATGAAAACGGCTTATTCACAATTTCCGCTTCTTTAGGAATTTGTTTCATAGGGATACCAAATTGCTGTAATTGCTCATAGTCGAATGCCAACATAAGTGGCATATCTCTAATAACGGCCAGCTCATCTGCCTTTTCACCCTTTAATATCCTAACCGCTAACTGACCAGCTGCTTCACCATGGTCGTAGGCACAAAGCATAGCTCCTCCTACATTTCCGTGTCCCATGGTCATGGCATACATATGAAATACAGGAACCTTACTCTCTTTACTGACTATCTGGGTTAGCTCTTCAAATCCTATAGGGCTTCCAAAGATATCCTGATAATAAGTTAGAATTAAAACAGAGCTATCTTCGCCAAGACCTTTTATACCTTCTATGATCCCCCTATTACTCCTATTTGTTATACTAATTGGTTTTATATCACCAGGCATAGATGTAATGATGTTTTCCACAATGCTAAATTCTGATATACCACTTTCAGTCTGATCATGAATAACATAAAGTTCCTTCATATTTGGTTTTATGGTAAGAGCCATGGCAATTGTTTCTCTTAAATCAATATGCTCTATAACACCTGTCACATTTTTTCTATCTTGAATAAGCTCTTGCTCACCTTTTTCATTGACCCCTGCAAAAACAATGGGTGCATCTGAAAAAAGTTCTTGTCTATATTCTAGTGCAAACTCAAGCGCTTTATCATCAGTGGTTATAATAACATCAATAGGGTTGTTCTTATATTTGCTTTTATATGTGGTATATAAGTTTTCTATGTTTTCATCTGTCTGAAAATTTTTCCAATCCATATATTCCGTATACACCATTACATCTAATCCCGAATCTTTCAGTTCCGCCACGATAGATTCCGTCATATTCCTAGTCCATGTAAAATCGTCATGATAGGAGTTAAGTAGAAGAACCTTAGCAGTATTTGCCAAGGCATATGTAGGTTTGTTCATTAATCCTACCCAAAAAAGTATTGTTATTATAACTAAAATACCTGTATATTTTCGTCGTTTTACACACATATCTACTGCACCCCCTGTTATTCTTCAACACAATGTATGTTTTTGTTACCTTCCTTAATCTTAATGATACTACAAAATGTCAATAAAGACTAGCAAATAACGATCTCTATATACATATTTTAACATTATACACAAAAAGCAGACTGCTAAATACGAGGGCACTGAAAAACTTTCAGTTTTTGTACCTCTTAGGATACTCAAAGAAAAA
>CAZLPH010000052.1:0-13565 GCA_964561345.1 uncultured Candidatus Epulonipiscium sp. | reverse complement strand
GCCAGAGAAAGAACTCAGTTACTAATGGACATTGGTAACCAGGTTAATGGCTTTGTTATAGGAACAGGTGATTTATCAGAGCTAGCCCTAGGCTGGGCAACTTATAATGGCGACCATATGTCCATGTACGCTGTTAACGTTGGGGTTCCTAAAACCTTGGTTAAATTTTTAGTTGAATGGGCTGCTTACTATGAATTCACAGGAAAAACAAGTG
This sequence comes from uncultured Candidatus Epulonipiscium sp., assembly GCA_964561345.1. Classification (GTDB taxonomy): domain Bacteria; phylum Bacillota; class Clostridia; order Lachnospirales; family Cellulosilyticaceae; genus JAAYSX01. The sequence goes on along the minus strand of CAZLPH010000052.1, from coordinate 13,351 downwards.
AAATCTTGCGAGATGTCTTTCATACACCTGTTAGCCCTGAGCTTCTACCCCCTTCTTCTGATGGTGACATAGAGCAAAAAACAGAAGAAATAGTAGGCCCTTATGAACTCCATGACTTTTTCTTATACTATGTCTTAAATTATGGCTTTAGGCCAAAAAAGATAGCAATTCTTGCCAGTAGAGCATTTGAAGACCAATACGATTATGAAACCATTCTAAAGTGGATGAAGGTCTTTTACAAAAGATTCTTTACCCAGCAATTTAAACGCTCCTGTCTGCCTGATGGCCCAAAAGTTGAATCTATCAGCCTATCACCACGGGGTGATTGGAAAATGCCATCTGATGCTTCGGCTAATGTATGGCTTAGGGAAATTGACACATTATAATATAAACGACAAAAAACGCCAAGTTATAGGAACTCTATAATTTGGCGTTTTTCTCGTTTATATAAGAAGGTCACTTTCCATCTTGGATAGCTTTTTAAACATTTTAATAACAAAAATTAATGTTAGTATTGTTGATAATATGTCTGCTATTGGCGTACTAACCCAGACACCAAACACACCTAAAATACCAGGTAATATTAGCAGCAAAGGAATTAACATAATAACTTGTCTACTTAAAGATAGAAGCATAGCTGTCGAAGCTTCTCCGATAGCCTGGAAGAAATTAGAGGACACAATTTGAAATCCAACGATGGGCAGCATAGCCGTAAATATTCTTATGCCATATATACCTATTTCTAAGAACTCTGGATCATTATTGAAGATGCCAAGCAATGCAGCTGGTGCAAATTGGCAGGCTAAAAAGCCAATAGTGGCTAGGACTGTTGCTGAGATAGCTGCTAAAATATAGGTTAAGCGTACCTTGGCATAATCCTTAGCCCCAAAATAATAGCCAATAATAGGTTGTGCCCCTTGGTTTATACCAAAGATAGGCATAAAGAATAACATAATAATACTATTAATAGATGAAAAGACGCCTATTCCTAGTTCGCCAGCATAAGTATTTAAACTATTGTTGAATAATATTTGAATAAGTGCTGCCGCAAGTTGCATAGCAAATGGCGACATACCAATTGAAAAAATGTTAATGGTAATACCCCAGTCTAGTTTCATATGCTTTAACTGTAGTGGAATATTAACTTTTTTACCTGTTAAAAAATAAACTGTCCATATAGCAGATACAACCTGGGCTATAACGGTTGCATATCCGGCACCTTTTACCCCCAGTCCTAGGCCAAATATAAAAATGGGATCTAAGATAATGTTAGTAATGGCACCTAGTAGTAAGGTCATCATTCCTATCTTAGGAAATCCTAAGCCGCGAATACAGTTGTTCATAGCAAATGCGGTATTGGTAAAAATGATACCTGTAATAATAATGACAATATATTCTTCAGCATATTGCAAGGTGTTGGCAGTAGCGCCAAAAGCAACTAAAATCGGCTTATAAAAAATTAGCCCTAAAACTGTGAGAATAAGTGAAAATATAGCATTAAGAACAAAGGAGTTCCCAAGAATTCTTGAAGCCCTCTCTTCGTCTCCTGCACCTAGGGCGATAGATATTCGTGATCCTGCACCAATACCCACTAACATTGCAAAGGACATAATAACAATGGTTATAGGAAAGGCTGCACCCACCCCTGATAAAGCCACGGCCCCAACCCCAGGCATTTTGCCAATGAAAAACCTGTCTACTACTGTATATAATGCGTTAACTAGCATCCCGACAATAGCAGGAATAGAAAATTTTAAAAGTAAGCGCCATACGCTGTTGTCTCGAAATTGTGAATGATCCATATTAAATCTCCTTTATTTTATATTACAATGACCTTCATTTACCATATTCTGAAGGGCAATCATTGGTCCGAATTTTCCATGATAGCCTGTAAGTCCTCCTTGGAGATAGACTGTATATGGTGGTTTAATAGGCGCATCAGCACTAAGTTCTATTGATGCCCCTTGTATAAATGTTCCTGCTGCCATAATAACCGGCGCGTCGTAACCTGGCATATCATCTGGTATTGGTGTTACATAGCTATCCACTGGGGCAGCTTTTTGAATCCCTTTACAAAATGAAATAACTTGGTCACTTGTATCCATCTGTATTGCTTGTATAATATCATGTCTTGTCTCTGCCGAACCAGGCATCACGTCAAATCCTAATTCTTCAAAGATACGGGCTGATAAGACTGCAGATCTTAGGGAATTTTCAACAACTTCTGGGGCAAAAAACAAGCCTTGCAGAATCAGTTGGTTAAGCCCTAGGGTTGCCCCCACATCTTTTCCAAGACCAGGAGCACTAAGACGCATTGCTGCATTTTCAACATATTCTTCCTTGCCAACAATATAACCACCTGTTGGGGCTAGGCCCCCACCAGGATTCTTAATGAGTGAGCCTACAACTATGTCCGCTCCTACTTCAGAAGGCTCTATGGTTTCCACAAACTCACCGTAGCAGTTATCTACCATACAAATAATATCACTACGAATATCTTTGACAAACTTTATTAGGTCTCCGATTTGTTTTACGGATAAGGTGGGTCTATACTTATAGCCCTTAGATCTTTGAATGGTTACCATTTTAGTCTTTGGGTTAATGGCGTTTTTTATTCCCTCATAATCAAAGGAAAAATCCTCATTCATATCTACCTGAGCATATGTAACCCCAAATTCTGCTAAACTCCCACTCTCCGGTACAATCCCAATCACTTTATCTAGTGTATCATAGGGCTTGTCCACCACTGACAAAAGCTCATCTCCAGGCCTTAAATTTCCAAAAAAAGCCACCGTTAAAGCATGGGTCCCGGAAATCATTTGTGGCCTTACAAGTCCTGCTTCTGCTTTAAATACATCTGCATAAATTTGTTCGATTAACGCTCTTCCTAAGTCATTGTAACCATAACCAGTTGTTGCGGCAAAGTGCATATCACTTAGGCCATTTTTTTGCATGGCATGGAGTACCTTAGCACCATTATATTCCGCAATCTGTTTAATTGCTTCGAATTGGGGGCCTAGTTCATTTTCCATTTTGATGCAAAAATCATACACACTACTGTCTATGTTAAATGATTCCATAATTAATTGTTTTATTGCCATCTCTAATTCTCCTTAAAATGATAAAGTGTGGAAAGAGTAAATTCTCTCCACACTTTAGTATACACTATTTTAATATTTTGTGCCTATAAATATCTAACGTATGTCGATATATGTTCCTTTTTCTACATTCGCATCTTCAAATGTCCCCATATTCAACATGGTGTATAGGGCAGACTCAATAATTGTAAAAGCCAAGGGACAACCTGACCCTTCTCCTAACCTCAGCTTAAGCTGCAGCATAGGTTCAAGACCTAGTACTTCCATAAGAGCAGCCGAACCAGGTTCTGCAGACATATGAGACGGAAAAGTGTAATCCCTTGTATGTGGTGATAGCCGAAAGGCACATAAGGCTGCCACTGAAGCTATAAAGCCATCGATTACAATGGGAGTCTTGTTCTTAGCAGCACCTATATAGCAGCCACATAGTCCAGCTATATCAAGACCACCTACCTTAGCAAGGACATCAATCACATCATCTTTATTAGGGTTATTAAGAGCAATGGCTGCCTTAATGACCTCTTTCTTATGGTGATACTGAGCATCTGTAAGGCCTGAGCCCTTACCAGTTGCAATATCCACACTAACATCTCCAAGGACACTAAAAACAGCAGCGCTGGTTGTTGTGTTCCCAACGCCCATCTCACCGGTCCCTAGTAATGTATACCCTGCCTGAACCAGGTCATTGCTGGTATTAATACCAACCTGAATGGCCTTGATAACATCTGCCCTTGTCATTGCTGGGCCTCGTGCCATATTATTCGTTCCAGGCATGATTTTATGATTAGAGATTAGAGGGTTATTAAAGTCTCCCTTGACGCCTATATCTATAATCTTTGTGTGGCAGCCAATAAATGAAGATAAAACAGACACCCCTGTAATACCTTTTGTAAAGTTATTTGTCACAGTACGGGTTACTTTTTGGGGACAAGTACTAACCCCTTCTTCTACTATGCCATTATCCGCGCACATAATAACGATACTTTCCTTCCAGTTTATGGGCTTTAATTCACCGTAAATCCCTGCTAGTTTAATAGCGATCTCCTCTAATAATCCAAGACTGCCAATAGGCTTTGTTAAGTGGTCTATTCTTACTTTGGCCTTGTTCATAGCAGCTTGGTCAGCCGGTACAATTAAATCAAGTGTTTGCTCTAATTGTATCATCTTCTGTTTGGATTTAGCATGATTGTTGATGTTGGTATAATCGTTGAAATAGCATGTTTGTAGATGATTTGTTGCTTATCATCTGTCTCTATTAAGACGATGAAATTATCAAATCCTCTAATTAATCCTTTTAATTGAAAGCCATTTGTTAAAAATACTGTTACCACAATCTTATCTTTACGCAGTTGGTTTAATAAATTTTCTTGTAAATTCATTGTTTTATCCATGGTACCCCCTCTTTCTTTTTATATTACCCTTATTTTATAATAGAACATTGGAGACTTCAAGGGGTTTAGTAAAGAACTCTAATTAGTTAAGCCTAAGCTCCTCAGCCCTAAAGGCCTTTAGAAACCGAATGATAAAGAATATTGTAACAAGTGTTGCCAGTCCATCAGAAATAGGTGTGGAAAACCATACACCATTGAGGGCAAATAAATTAGGTAGTATTAATATTAGCGGTATCAGTATTATAACTTGTCTAACTAAGGATAGGAACATTGCTATACCTGCCTTGCCCACTGCTTGGAAGAGGTTGGATGATATAATTTGAAATCCTAATACAGGTAACATAAGTGTTAGAATTTTCATACCATGGCTTCCAAGTTCTAAGAAGTTTGGATTTGTGTTAAAAATACTCAGCATAGCCCTTGGTGCAAATTGGCCTCCTAAAAATCCTATGGTGCATAAGATGGTGGAAATAATAACCGCTAGCCAGTAGGTCTCTCTGACTTTGCCATGATTTTTAGCACCATAGAAATAGCCAAGTATAGGCTGTGCTCCTTGGTTAATTCCAATTACCGGCATCAAGAACAATATGATGAGACTGTTAATAGAACTAAAGACACCAATTCCCAGTTCGCCTGCGTGAATGCTTAGATTTTTATTAAACATGACTTCAACAAGGGCAGATGCCAGCTGCATAGCAAAGGGCGCCATACCAATGGAAAAAATATTCAGGGCAATGCTCCAATCAATTTTAAGTTTCTTTAACCTAAGAGGGATTGTGGCTTTGTTCCCCAGAAGGAACTTTAAAGTCCATAAGGCGGAAACAATTTGGCCTATTAGAGTTGCGATCCCTGCCCCTTGTACTCCCATATTTAACCCAAATATCAAGATTGGGTCTAGTATAATATTAACCCCAGCACCAATTAGCAAGGTGACCATACTGGTTTTTGCAAAACCCTGGGCTCTGATAACACTGTTCATGGCAAAGGCTGTATTGGCGAATATAATGCCTATGATGATATAAATTATATAGGACTGGGCATATCCCACAATGGCATCATTGGCACCAAAAGCCCTTAAAAGTGGTTTGTAAAATAACAAGCCCAAAACAGTCAGTATAATTGAAAACATAATATTTAGGACAAAGGCATTTCCAACTATTTTAGAAGCCAATGTTTCATTTTTTTCGCCTAAGGCTATTGACAGTCTAGAAGCTGCACCAGTCCCAACCAGCATAGCAAATGATAAAATTATAATGGTAATGGGAAAGGTGACACCAATTCCTGATAAGGCTAGTGCACCGACATCTGGCATTTTCCCAATAAAAAACCTATCTACAATATTGTAGAGTGCGTTAACTAACAAGCCTACGATTGCAGGCACGGAAAACTTTATCAGTAACTTACTAATACTTGTGTTGTCAAACTGTGAATTATCCATATTTTAACTCTCCTTTTTATGTATTAACTTTGGGGCATAAATATAAGACTAAGTATAGCACTCCCTCTCCCCCAAGAATGAGTACACTTAGCCTTTTAGGTAAAAATAAACAGGAAAGGCATCTATACCCTTCCTATTGTAATTATATCATAAATTCGAACGTTTTATTACTGTGACTATTAAACAGTAATGCCACTCTCTTTAACATGTTCTAATAATCGTTCAAGTAATCGTTCCCTATTAAAGTCATACTGGTCCACATCTATCCATATAGGACTTACTTGATTACGTAGCCACGTGAGCTGCCTCTTAGCATAATGTCTTGTGTTTTGTTTTAAGGTTTCTATGGAAGTCTCTAGGCTATTTTCATTTTCAAAATAAGGGAAAAATTCTTTGTAACCTATCCCCCGCATAGATGGCAAGTCTTTGGAATACCCCTTATCATAAAGCTTTTTAACCTCATCTAACAACCCTTCTTGAATCATTTGATCTACTCTCTCATCGACTCGGCTGTATAACAACTCCCGATCCATATTAAGTCCAAAAAAAACTAAATTATAAGGTGTTTCCCGGCTTTTCTCTTTTTCGTTGTGGCTAGAGATTGGTTTGCCTGTTTGCCTATAGTATTCCAGAGCCCGAACAACCCTTTGAATATTATTTTTATGGATATTCTGGGCAGATAGAGGGTCTACTTCTTCTAGTTTCTGATGTAGGTAATCCACCCCCCGGGTCCTAGCTAGGGCCATTAGTTCATCCCTTATGCTTGTGTCTGTAGCCATCTCTTCGAACGCTATATCATGGGTTATGGCCCTTATATAAAACCCTGTTCCTCCAACAATCATAGGAATCTTACCACGGCTATAAATAGCTTCTATATAGCCTTTAACCTTTTTTTGAAAAAGTGCTACTGAACATTCCTGATCAGGTTCAAATTCATCAATCATATAATGGGCAATTCCCTGCTTTTCTTCTTCTGTTACTTTAGCAGTCCCAATATCCATCTTTTTATAAACTTGCATAGAATCCCCAGAGATAATTTCCCCATTGATTTTCTTAGCTAAAGCGACAGCTAAAGACGTTTTACCTGAGGCTGTGGGGCCTGTTATAACAATTAACGGTTTTTTCATTTTATATCACCTGCCTATCTATTATACCCTTTTAAACTTTTTCTCAATTTCGTATTTACTCATAGAAACAATGGTTGGTCTGCCATGGGGACAAGTATAGGGATTTTCAAGTTCCATTAAATCTTCTATAATTTTTTTGCACTCTAAAGCTGACAGTTTATCATGGGCTTTTACAGCAGCTTTACACGCCATGTTAGCGATGGTGCTTACCTGGGTCTCATAGACACTAGGCATGTCTTTCTCCATTAATAGATCAAGCATTTGCTTCAAGATGTCTTGCTGAGCCGGCCCGTTAAATAAAATCGGTATTGTGCGACTAGCAAAGGCGTCTTCCCCGAAATTTTCTATTTCAAAGCCAAACTGATTGAGTAAGTCTAGGTATTTTTCAATGATTAGTTTTTCTTTTGGTGAAACATTCATAACAAGCGGCTCTATTAGGGCTTGTTTTAGGGGCTCTGAGCTATAAAAATCAGTTAATAATTTTTCGTATAAAATACGCTCATGGGCCGCATGCTGGTCAATCATATAAATGCTATCTTCTATTTCAATCATCCAGTAAGTATTAAAGAACTGGCCAACAATTGTATAGTCCCGGTAAACCTTACGAGATTCTGGTGGCTGGGTTTTTATTGTCTCTTGTTGTTTGGTTTCTTTTACAAATAATCCCGCTCTCTTGGCCACTGGCATATAGGGATTACTAGGCTTTATCTCTGGTGCCATGGTTTTTGCTGTAGGCCTATTATTCTCTTTTCTTTCAACTTGAAAAGGTTCTGGTATGGTTTGCTGAGTATGGGTTAGCTTTGCCCTTGCCTGCCTAGGCGGCGTGGTAAAAGGAACTTTAGGAATCAAATTTTCACTTCTTAGGGCCTTCCTAACAGCTTCGTATATAAAGTTGTAAATACGCTCATTATCTTTAAAGCGCACTTCCATTTTGGTTGGATGTACATTGACATCTATGTTTTCAGGTTCTATCAGAAGGTGTAAAATAGCCACTGGAAACTTACCAATGGTCAAGATTGTCTTGTAAGCATCTTCAACTGCCCGCTGGATGATGTCACTTTTGATATAGCGCCCATTGATAAAAAAATTCTCATAAGACCTATTAGCCCTTGATGTCCCTGGCTTACCCAGTATGCCAACTAAGGTTAGGCCACCTTCTTCAAATTTAATTTCCATGGCATTTCTTGCAATATCTTTCCCATATACGTTCATAACACATGTTTTTAAGTTATGGTTGCCTGTTGTGTTAAAGACTAGTTTATTATTATTAATGTATTTAAATGAAATTTCAGGGTGACCTAGGGCAAGTTTATAGACAATGTCTGAAATCTTAGCAGATTCTGAGGCAGGAGAGTTTAAAAAATTCTTACGTGGTGGGGTATTATAAAATATATTCCGCATAATAATTGTGGTCCCCTCCGGGCATCCCACTTCTTCATCTGCCATAATCTCTCCTGCGTGAAGTTCTATACGACTCCCAGTAATCTCATCTCTTGTTTTTGTAATAAGTTCTAGCTGAGAAATAGCTGCAATACTTGCTAGAGCTTCCCCACGAAACCCTAGTGAAAGAACCTTTTCAAGGTCCAAATCCGTCTCTATTTTACTTGTTGCATGTCTTAAAAAAGCCGTTTTGACATTTGCAGCGGGAATGCCTATGCCGTTATCTGTAATACGGATCATTGATATCCCACCGTCTTTAATTTCCACAGTAATAGCGCTAGATTCTGCATCAATACTGTTTTCAACAAGCTCTTTAACAACAGATGCTGGCCGCTCCACCACTTCGCCTGCTGCTATTTTATTTATGGTGTGGTTATCAAGTAATTTAATTTGGCTCATAAATCCACCTCCTAGGACAGTTTCTTAGCTTTTTCTTGCAGGTCATATAAAACCTGCATAGCTTCCATTGGATTAATCCCAAGGATATTAACATCTTTTAAGTCTTCTATAACCGGGTCAAACTTACTTGTGTTAAATAATGTTATTTGGTCATTTACCTGTGGATCACCTTGTTTAGCCCCAGGTGGGTCTAACAAGGTTTTTGTGCCCTTGGTAATATCTGCATCATCTAGCTGGGCAAGTATTTCCTTGGCTCTTCCAATAATCGGCAAGGGCAGCCCCGCCAGCTGAGCCACTTGTATGCCGTAGCTATGATCAGCCCCCCCACGTTTGATTTTACGGAGGAAAATAATATCGTCCCCTTGCTCTTTAATGGCAATGCAGTAATTTTTGATTCCTGGTATTTTCTCCTCAAGCTCCGTTAGCTCATGATAATGGGTTGCAAACAGGGTCTTGGCCCCTAGTAGCTTTGAGTCTGCAATATGTTCAATAACTGCCCAAGCAATACTGAGACCATCAAAGGTGCTAGTCCCCCGCCCTATTTCATCTAAAATAAGGAGGCTTTTCTTAGTTGCATGGTGGAGAATATTTGAGACCTCTGTCATCTCCACCATAAATGTACTTTGTCCTGAGGCTAAGTCATCTGAGGCACCTACTCTTGTAAAAATCCGGTCAACAATACCAATTTCAGCTTCTCTGGCTGGAACAAAAGAGCCGATTTGGGCCATAAGAACAATCAGGGCTACTTGGCGCATATAAGTGGACTTACCTGACATATTAGGGCCTGTAATAATCACAAGTTGATCATCTTTCTCATCTAGTACTGTATCATTGGCAATAAAGGCATCACTATTGATCATTTTTTCAACCACTGGGTGACGGCCATCTTTAATATTAATGGCATCTCCCTTTGTTATAACTGGCTTTACAAAACGCTGTTCTTCTGCTACACGTGCTAAAGAAAGCAAGCTATCAAGATGTGCTACATCTCTAGCACTTTGCTGGATCCTTTCCATATTAGAGGCGATTATATTACGTATTTCTACAAACAAATTGTACTCTATGATAACAATCTTATCATCGGCTTTTAATATTTTATCCTCTACTTCTTTAAGCTCCTGAGTAATATAGCGCTCTGCATTGGCAAGGGTCTGCTTTCTAACATAGTGATCTGGTACAGCGCTTAAATTTGACTTGGTTACTTCTATAAAATAGCCAAATATTCTATTGTACTTAATCTTAAGGTTCTTTATTCCTGTTTTTTCTTTTTCTTTGGCTTCTATTTGAGCTATCCACTTTGTTCCTTCTGTTTTTGCTAAGCGTAGCTCATCAACTTCAGGGTTATAACCGCTCTTTATTAAGTTACCATCCCTAACTGTAAAGGGCGGATCTTCATAGATTGCTGTCCTAAGTAGCTGATAAATATCTTCTAGTGTGTCTAGGTCCTCTACCAACTTTTTACTGTACTTACTGTCTAAGGTCTCAAGTACTTCTTTAATTTTGGGTAACATAGCAATAGAGTTTTTAAGAGAGAGCATGTCTTTTGCGTTAATACTGCCGTAGATTACTTTACTCATTAGCCGCTCAAAGTCATAAATCTGGCTCAGCAAATCTTGGATATCACTTCTTTCTATAGGTGATTCTAAAAAGCACTCAACAGCATCTAGCCTAAGCTCAATATCAACTTTGTTTACCAAAGGCTGCTCAATGTATTTCCGGATCATCCTAGCCCCCATAGCAGTTTTTGTTTTATCTAGGACCCAAAGCAGGGAACCCTTGCGCTTCTTTTCCCTGAGGGTCTCTGTAAGTTCTAAATTTCTTCTTGTAGAAACATCTAGGTTCATATAAGACCCTGTATAATAAGGAACAATTTTATTCATGTGATTTAAATCTGTTTTTTGAAGCTCATATAAGTAATACAGTAGGGCACCGGCTGCACCTATGCTAGCCTTCATGTCTTCTAAACCAATAGAAGCAAGGGTTATTAGCTTGAGGTGGTCTAATATTTTTTTACTTGCGCTTGTATGATCAAAGTGCCAATCAGCATAAGCTTCTACTTTGATACGAAAACGATTCTCTAGGCTCTGAGACAATTCTTTGTCATCATATACATTAGAGGATACGATACATTCTACTGGGCTAAACTTAGCAAGTTCATCCATCAACTTTTGGGGGCTACTTGGGGGTGATAGTTCTGTTACAACAAAATCCCCAGTGGTAACATCTGCAAAACTAACACCGTATACATCATCTAACTTGTAAATACAGGCAATATAATTATTTTTAGAATCATCTAGGGCCGATGTGTCAATCATAGTCCCAGGTGTAATTATACGTGTTACTGCCCGCTTAACGATCCCAACTGCATCTGCTGGGTCTTCAACTTGCTCACAAAGCGCTACTTTATAGCCCTTCTCAACTAAGCGGACAATATAGCCATCTACTGAGTGAAAAGGGACACCGCACATAGGTGCTTTTTCCTCAAGACCACAGTTCCTAGCTGTCAGGGCAATTTCTAGTTCCCTAGATGCGGTTAAGGCATCATCAAAAAAGAGTTCATAAAAATCTCCTAGTCTAAAAAATAGCAAGCAATCTTTGTGATCATCTTTTATGTCAAAATACTGTCTCATCATTGGCGTTAATGCCACGTTGTCACACCCTTCACTGAATTTTTCCTAGTGTATAATATGGTTTTCCTTCTGTTATTAGGACATTTACATAACTACCTATTAGTGACGGATCCCCTTCAAAGTGAACGATAGTACTATGTTCTGTTCGGCCACTTAATATGCCAGGTTTGTTTGTGTTTTCTTTTTCAACTAGGACTTCTACGATTTTGTTTTCATATTCTTTCATTTTTTTAAAGATTGTCTTGTCGGCTACTTCCATCAACCGGTCAAAGCGCTCTCCAATAACGTCTCTTGGGACCTGGTCTTCCATTATGGCTGCTGGAGTTCCTGTTCGTTTAGAATAAATATATGTAAAGGCACCTTGAAATTCTACAGTCTCTACAATATCTAATGTATCTTGAAAGTCTTCTTCTGTCTCACCCGGAAATCCTACAATAATGTCTGTTGTAAGAGAAATATCTGGAATTTGAGTTTTAATCTTGTCTACAAGCTCCAAATAACTTTCTTTGGTATAGCGCCGCCTCATATCTGTTAGAATCTTTGTGCTACCAGATTGGATTGGGAGGTGAATATGCTTACATACCTTATCACACTCTGCCATAGCACATATAAGCTCATCACTTAGGTCTTTGGGATGAGATGTCATAAAACGAATACGCTTAAGCCCTTCGATCTCGTTAATCTGACGAATAAGCTGGGCAAAGGTAAGGGGGAGTTCTAATGTTTTCCCGTAGGAGTTTACATTTTGGCCTAAGAGCGTAACTTCTGTCGCTCCATCCGCAACCAAATACTTTATTTCGGTCATAATATCCTCAGGACTTCGGCTTCTTTCACGCCCCCTTACATAAGGCACGATGCAATAACTACAAAAGTTGTTACACCCTTGCATAATATTAATAGAAACCTGGGACTCATGTCTCCTAGTTGTTGGTAAGTATTCTACAAATTCCTCGTGGCCTTCCCAAATATCAAGAACAGGCTCTCCTGTTTCTAGTCTGGTTTGTAGAAGCTCTGGAAATTTATAAAGATTAAATGTACCGAATATAATATCTACATGTTTGTGATTCTTTTTGAGCTCTGTAATAACCGTGTCTTGTTGCATCATACAGCCACATAAGGCAATCATTAAGTTGGGATTATTTCTTTTGGCTGCTTTTAGATGGCCCAGATTGCCATAGACCTTTTGCTCTGCATTTTCCCTTACGCAGCAAGTATTATAGAGAACAAAGTCAGCATCTGCCTCCTTTTGTGTCTTACTATAACCAATTCTCTCTAAAATATCTTCTAACTTTTGGGAGTCATTAACATTCATTTGACAACCATAGGTTGAAACGCAGTATTTTAAATTCTTATCTTTTATAGTTTTTGAAAGTTGGCCTATTATATTTTTTTGTTTTAAAGCTTCTTTAGTAGAAACTTCTATTTGCGATCTTTTCATATTGCAATTCTCCTTTATAATTCTAGTATTACTATATTTTACATGAAACTTATCTTTCTTTCAACTAATACAGCTATGGGTAAGTATAACACAAAGGAGCACATCAGATTCGATGTGCTCCTTTGTGTTATATTATTTGATCTACTAATAAATCAATTTTGTTATAGTAATTATTTAATTGATTTTGGATTGCTTGGTGTTTCCTAGCTGACGTACGAATAATTCCTCTTAAATTATACAAATCATCAAGTAATTGGTCCTTACTATACCAATCCATGGTCATTCGTCTTTCTAATTGGAAAATACGACTATAAATATCTTGGACTTTTGCACGTTCCCCAGTTTGCATATTTATATACCCCCATTTATCTAATATCTATACATTAGCAT
>CAZLPH010000051.1:14057-14144 GCA_964561345.1 uncultured Candidatus Epulonipiscium sp. | reverse complement strand
GTTTTGGTGCAATCCCTACTGTTGTCTTAATTTGAATGTCAACCACTGATTTAGGGACAACCTCTGGTTCTTGTGGTTCTTGTGGTT
>CAZLPH010000051.1:7545-13957 GCA_964561345.1 uncultured Candidatus Epulonipiscium sp. | reverse complement strand
CTTGAGGCTCTTGAGGCTCTTGAGGCTCTTGAGGCTCTTGAGGCTCTTGAGGCTCTTGAGGCTCCTGTGGTTCTCCTGCCTTCTCTACAATCACCACGGCCTTAGCCCTTATGTCTGTATCTTCCACTGTTCCTTCTACTATAAATGTTCCTGCTTTAGCATATTGTGATGGATCAACTTCGTCCCATACGACATTTACTTTTCTGCTTGTCCCATCACTGTACCTTGCTATTACTGTAGTTGGCATTTCTAGCGTTATACCTGCCATAGTTGTAACAGATACTTGTGATATCCCTATTATTTTTACAGGTTTTTCGTCATTTTCGTCGATTACTGTTACTGTCGCCTTTGCCTTTATCTCTGTTCCTTCTACTGTTCCTTCTACTGTAAACATTCCTGCTTCAGCATATAGTGATGGGTCAATTTCATCCCATAGTACGCTTACATCTTTACTTGTTCCATCACTGTAATTTGCCACTACTTCTATCGGCATCTCTAGTGTTATGCCGGCTACAGTTGTAACAGATACTTCTGGTATTTCTATTATTTCCACTTCACTAACCGGCGCCAAAGCCACAAAGGACAACATTGGTGATTGCTGGCTTTGTGCCGCTTTAATCTTAAGTGTCAACGTTCCATCCTCTGGCATGTTAAAGGCATATCCCTTTACGACGTCAAATAAATTACTATCAAGTGTTATCGTATCAACCAGCACACTTTTGTTATCATATTCAAGATAGATTTCTTCAGTTCTTGAATGCTCTGACCACCAACTATATGTGCCAAGCGTTAAGATGTGTTCCCCTGCAGGTACCTTATCAAACGTATAAGTAAGGGTGGCACCAATCTCATTGGCAGTATACATACCTGTAGTAGTTTGCTTACTGTATGAGCCACTTCCGACACCTTTGTAAGAAATAGATGGCGTACCATTAGCTTTAAATCCGCCATGGCCCCAACCATTACTGGCGTTATAGAGTTGATCTGGAGCATTGTTTAAAAGAGGCTCGCTACTCTCATTAGTAAGATCTAAAATAGCACTGTATGCAGGTGAAGTGTACTCTAAGCTAGTATCTGTCCCATTAATATCTGCGAAATATAAAATACCTTTAGGCACTACTTCTACATGACAAATAGCTTTCAGACTACCAAACATACCCGTTACTACTACAGTCTCATATGCCGTATCAAAATTCACATCTTCTAGATTCCACTTTACAGGTACGGACACTTTAGACCCATCCTCTTTAGTCGCTTCTAATTTTTCTGGAAGATTCGGTAAACTCCCCACGTAGGTAGCTATATGTTCAGGAGAATCAAGCTCCCGTATATCACCTGTAATCAATTGATTTTGACTAAAAATCAAGCGCTCTTCCAGTTGTTTAGCCCCTTCTTGATCCAATTTATAATTAGCCGGATTCGCCACTGCTTCTTGTGCAGATTTTAGCGCTGCTGCAAACTGCTGCCAATCACTTTCTCGGAATTCATCTAGTTTTTCAATTTCTTCCGCTTCTACTACTGCCTCTTTAAGAGCATCTGTATTAGGCTCCCCTTTTACCCCCCCGGAGATAATCCCCACTGAGTCAATTCTTAATTCACCACTTATGACTTTTATTTGAACTGTGTGTTCTCCATCTTCTAGTCCCCGAAGAGAATAAGTTTGGTAGAGTTCTCTAGAATTCACTGTATTGGCAGATAATATAATAACTTGATCATCCACTGTTACTTCCAACTTGGCTGACCCACTGTTAGAACCTAATATATCCAATCCAGTACCTGCAAAGGTATATTCTAACGTAGCACCTGTATCTTGACTGATGGAAATAGAACGTTGGTAATCATACATTCCTTGGCCATTCTCATGACGCCATTGCCCACCATATATCAATTTTTTCTTAGGCACAGAAGCCAAATCATGCATTTCTAGGTTATCAAGGTGCTCAGAATAATACGGCACATACCCATCAATTTTTTCTACTTTGAGATTGTCAAAACGGACATGGTAGTAGCCGCTTCCCAAATCTACTCTACCAGATAATTTAGGGGTTGGATCAATATAGGTCACTAATTCCACATCATCTAGATAAGCAGTTATTGCACCTCCGGCAACCTCAATAGCAATATTATGCCACGCATCATAAGATGCATCAAAACCATCAATCTCTACACCCCCAGCACCAGTCACTACATTACCATTGGCTACACTACTGTTGTTTACCAGTAGTTGCCAGTCACCATCAAACCAAAATTTCAGTACATAAGGTGTATTATTAATAGTGTGAGAGTTGCTCCCCTGTTGCCTAGCGCCAATGGCAACATAGTTATCAGTATTTTGACTACTGTTGTTTTCAAAGGAAACATCAACACTCGCTTTATAGTTAGTCCATCTATAATCTCCAATGGCTGTAACTGGGTCCCCGCCATTCCACGTGCCACCTAGTCCCATAATATCTTTGTCTAGCTGCTGACGCAAAACATAATTTCCTGTTTGACCATCTAGATATGCTTCGAATGCACCATTACGATCATGTGTATAACGTGGTATTACACCTTTAGATCCGCCACGAGACTTTATATAATCCTCCTGCCCCATAACCTGACCATCTTTCCCAATCACTGGCACAGTTTTGCCGGTGTAGTCAAAATCATCCGCATAAAGAATGGTATCATCCCTATCCAGCACAGTACGCTCTCCTGCAACTGGTAGCTGTGTATTAAACATCTCTTTTCCTTGATTTTTTAATGTGCTAACAGTAACGATAGAATACGGTTTTATGCGTATTGTGTAAATTCCACCATCAGCAGAAGTATCACCTAAAAACTTCATATAGTTACTATTGAAAGCTTCTCCCGCATCTGCTGCTCTAGTTTCCCAGACCTCTAAGGAAGGGGTGCCCTCATAGGTCATATTTGCAGTTTGAATTTTATAAACTTTTGCATACTCACTGTCATTTACAATAACTGTTGAGAAATCACTCTTATCAGGAGCCGCAAGTGTCATATAACTAGGGGTACCATTCCGCCCATTGATAGGATTTGTACCTGTAGCGCCAGTATCACTAGCTTCTGGTACTGCTCTCCAAATTTCCGCTGTATTATCTTCGTTTTCCCACCCAGTTTTTGCAAACCAGTTAAAATGTTGTAAGATAGCAAGTCCACCATCATAGTGCATCCAACCGGACCACGGATCACGTGCACTTACTAATTCTTTGAAGGAATACTGGCCACCTTCGTAGAAAGAACCAATGGCTGGCTGATAGATAAAGTGAGTTCTACGAGAGTTAACAAACCCTTTTATAATCGTATTCCCCATTTCTAGCGCACTACCAGTACCACCTATTCCAGTCCCTGTAACCGTAGGATCTTTCGTATTATTATTGGGACGGAAGGCCGTATTACTGAAGGTTGCCTGCGCCTCACTATTCCAAATTTCAACATCGAACTCTTCAGCGAGTCGTTTGAAATTCCCTTCATTATCATCATTTGTATTATAATGAAATCCAGCAACCGACACTGCATCTCTTAAAGATTCGTCACTTACCATGTCACCACCAAAGGTGCCGGTACCAACCTCATCGGAAATCACAAGTTCAATGCTATTATATAATGCTTTCTCTTCTTCACTTTCAAACCCTTGATCATCTGTTCTAACCCTGGTTCCATAGCTCTTGGTCCACGTTAAATCTGCTTTACTTTCATTAACACCTGGATTAACATAATCCACCATATAACCATATTCGCGATAAGCTGCTAAAATTGTTTTTTTATACCAAGTATAAATATGATCATTGTTTTTCACCCACCCTGGCGCATTCCAGCGTAAGATACTTACCCTAACATCAGGATTCACTCCTTTTGCATCCGCTGCAAGTTGGAAGCCAGGATGTCTTCTTACATTGACCTCTTCATCTTGAGTACGCATCGTAGCTGGATCTGGACCTGTAGAATTATTACGGTCATTCCCCATTTCAATTTTTACGTGGTCCATAATTGGATTTTCCCCGCCAAATAGGACTTTTAGTAATTCTATATATTTTTCAGGGTGCTCTGATTTATAGTCCATTAACACAGCACTGGTACTATTAGCACTTAATACACCAAATCCTTTAAACGTAAGACCGTTAATATTGTCAGATTTAATATCATTGCCATCTAATAAAACACTGACGACTGAGGCTGCCTCTTTCTTAGCATCTTCAATCACTCCTTTGACCTCGCCTTTAGCAATAGCGAACCAACTTAAAACAGGTTTTTCATTAGAAATATAAGCATATGTTAAGGTCATTGGAACACTGCTATCAATATCCTCAGGGATTGTAAATTCACTAGAAATAAATTTAGTAGCATTTGTGTTTAACTGGTCCAATTTTATGGTCTTTTCTTCACCATTTTTATCTTTATAGTTAATCTCAGGCCCTATCTGACGGCTACGATCACCATACCAATCATGGAAACCACTACTTAATGTATAAGTCCCAGGTGCCAAAGTCTCTAGTTTATATATAATATGATCTTTGGCAGCACGAAAACCAACCATCCATATAGATGGATCTTTCGCCGGATCTGTATGGTCGCCTTCTTGTGAGCTTTTGACCTTTTCCACAGAATCATCAAAGCCCCAACTGACAGTTTCGCTATCATACCTTTGATCTGGGGCTTGGTTAAGCAAGGTTTCAACACTTAATTTTCTAACAGCCTCATAAATTGGTGATGAACTAGACTTACTACCAACTGAATCTCCACCCCTCCCACTGTCCACAAAGTAGACCAAAGGATTACTTTGTGGGGGGATAATCTCCACATTAGCAGTGACTGACTGCTCTCCCGCCATACCAGTAACTTTCACTGTATCGTAAGGCACATTAAATATATCATCAGTAATTCTCCAGATTACTGAGACATTTTCCCCTTCTATTTCAATTTCATTAGGTAAAGTCGTTTCTGCAACTGTTTCCGCCCCCATGTAGGCGGCAGCATAGATAGGATCTATGGTTACCGCCGCCATTGCTTTTAATGGGATTGAAAATAAACCAGCAACTACAGAAAATATCATTAATACTGATACCGTTCTTTTTTTCATTATTTCAGCTCCTTATTAATATATGTTCTTAAGATTATCTAACAACTGTATTATATAATCATTCACCTATCCTTCAAATGGGTTATTCACACTATTTCATTCACTTTTTATCTATTTTAAACTATTGAAATCGTTAAATTTCATCTATAATGTACTTTTCTACTATAAATTTGTCTTTATCTACGATTGTATGCCTTGAAAAGAATATATGCCCAATTTTACTTAGTCTTATTGTTGACATCTTATAAATTACTCTTTATAATCAAGGCATGAATTGGGGGATTCTATTATGAAAAAACGTTCTATCAAAAGTATAAAAGCCTACTTAATTACTATTTCTGTTGCTTTCACATTAATTATTACTATTTTAATGACGTCTTTTATATATGTAGGGTTTAATAATCTGTTGTCAAAGAGTTTAATTCAATCAACTTCTTTTAACTTATCTTTGATATCTGAGTCTATCTCAAAAGATCTTCTTCCTGTTATATCCTTATCCCAATGGTGTAAAACCAATTTAAGTCTACACCAATACATAGATCATGCTAACCGCATGAACCAAGCAGCTGATGATCATAATGTTGCTCAAAGTAAAGAGACTAAAGCAATATATAAAGATAACCAACTAGCCTTCCGTCAACAAGCCTTAATTTCTTGGAAAAGATTACAGGAAGAGTACCGGGCAAATCCGTCCTCTTTATATATTAATCGGGTTGTTGTCAGTAATCTTAATGGTAATTTTCTTCAAATTGCTCCCGTTTCAACTTATCACGCCTTTGATGTTTATAGTACAATAACAAACCTAGCAAGCTTTGAGCGGCAATTTACCTCTAGCCAGATTTCTTGGGTAGGACTAGAAACTGATTATTTTAGTGATCGAAAAAACGCCTTAATGTTACCTATTATTCAACCAGTCTATAATTCATACAGAAACAAGGTTATTGGTTGGAGCTATCTTTCTGTGTCTACAAATATTATTACAGATACATTTGCCAATTATGACCTTCCGTCAGATAGCAGCTTATTTATAACCATTGATAGTCAAACTTACCAAGTTATCGATAATATGCTTATACCTGTTAATGAAGGGACTGATAAAAAAGGGCTTAATATAAAAGATGTTGACTTTACAATCCCCATTCAAGAAATCACTGACAGGAATAATACTAAACATAAGCTTATTACTTTTCCGTCTAGCTTAGATGGTTGGTATTTCTCACAGACTTTATCATCACAACAACTCTCAGAACAACGCAGTACGTATTATATGTTTTTAATTTTTATTTCTATGGTGGTTATGTTACTCGGCCTTGGCTTAACATTTCTTCTAAA
>CAZLPH010000051.1:0-7445 GCA_964561345.1 uncultured Candidatus Epulonipiscium sp. | reverse complement strand
ATTGCGGAAATGACAACTTCTTTATCCAAGTTATTACGCTCTGTGTCTAAAGATGTTAAGCCAATCCATTGCCTTAAAGATGAAATTAAATTACTTGATCATTATTTCCTTATACAGAAATACCGATACGGCGGTACATTAACTTTAAGTTATGATATTGAGAATAATGAGCTGTTAGACTGTTTGGTTCCGCGATTTACTTTACAACCTATTGTTGAAAATGCTATTTTCCATGGCATTGAACCAACCCAGTCCATTGGGAAAATCAACATCCATATTTATGAGGATTTGAATAATCTCTTGCATATTGATATCCACGATAATGGTATTGGTATGACAAATAAGCAAATCCATAACATTTTAACTTATACTCATGATCATAACCTTGATTTCTTCAAGAAAATAGGAATCAACAATGTTAATCTTAGAATTAAGCATTCTTTTGGGGACTCATTTGGCTTAAGCATTATAAGTTCTAAAAATGAAGGCACAACTGTTCAAATAAAATTACCGAAAAGGAGCTCAAATGATTAAACTATTAATTGTAGATGATGAACCACTTGTACAGATTGGTATCCAGTCCATGCTTGATTGGAACAGCCTAAACATTGAAGTTTGCGGCGCTGCTATTAATGGTGCCCATGCTCTAAAAATTATTGAAGAAGAACAGCCCGATATTGTTTTATGTGATATAAAAATGCCCATTATGTCTGGATTAGAGTTAATTAAAATTTGTAGAAATAGATATGAAAAGCTACCACTTTTTATATTTTTAACCAGCTACGAAGAGTTTTCTCTTGTCCAAGAAGCGCTTAAACATCAAGCTTTTGACTATTTGATTAAACTAGATATTACACCTGAAACGTTAACTGAGACAATTCAAAAAGCCTTAAAATCAGTTTACCAATATAAAAACCAGAGCAATATTCCTTCAACATCTTATTTGCAATATTTTTACGAGAAATTTATGATTCGCCTTCTCAATAACTTGTTTGAAAGCAAGGAGCAATTTAATCTACAAGCAAGAGAATTAAAGCTTGATTTTACATCTGATACCTACCTGACTGCTTTATGTACAATAGATGAAACAGAAGGTGCCCTACTAGAACAAGAAAAGCTTTTAAGCCTTTATTTAAGCACAACACAAATGATTGAAAATCTGGTTAAAAAACATATACCTTGCTTTGTGGCTACTCTAGATCCAAAACATTTTTGTATTATTTTTAAACTTGATGGTGATGATGATAAAACCCACCAAGATACCATTACCAAGGCACTACAAACTTCTTTTGATATGGTCTATAATTATTTTAATGTCCAGGTTCATGCTAGTGTTGGCTGCTCTTATGCCGATCCTTTACAACTTAGTGATTCTTACCAAGAAGCACGCCAAATACATGCCTCTAAACTCTCTGACACACCTGTTGTCTTTTTCTCTGATTTAGCTGGCAAAGAAAAAGGGTCTAGCCATACAATCTTTAATTTAGGTATGTTTAGAAATAATATTCGCCTAGCCTTTGAAAGTTTTGATGCAGAATCATTAGAAGAAATTTTAGATACACTTATTGATTTGTTTTCAACACATTCAAACACATATTTGCAAGCCATGGATGCGGCATGTAATATTTTATACTTAACCCTTTCTCTCCTTCCTAGTAGTAGGGAGGCTTTAAATGATATCTATAAAGATGAAATCGATGGTTACCGGTCTATTTATAAAAAAACAAAAACAAGTCAGATTATCATTTGGTTAAATGACTTTAAAGAAGGAATCTGCCACCTACTTAAAAGCCAACAAAAAAACTATAAAAATCACATTATTAAAGATATTGAAGACTATATCCAGGGGCATATTACTGACAAATTAACATTAAATGATATTGCATCTTTGTTTGGCATTAGCCCTAATTATTTAAGCACGCTTTTTAAGAAGACAACTGGCATCGGTTTCAATGAATATATTAGATTAGAAAAAATCGCATTAGCAAAAGTCATACTCCTTGAAACAGATAAAAAGGTTTATGAAGTGGCAGACAAGTTAGGCTTTGAAAGCGCCTTTTATTTTAGCAAAGTATTCAAAAGGACTGTCGGCCTCTCACCCCGTGAATTTATTCAAACAAATAGTTAATTGGAGGTATCAGATGTTTAAAGAATTAGCATTACTCTATAATAAACCACTGGCTAGCTATGCTCCTTTCCCACCTGTTGATGAGCGCTCCTTTTGGAATCATATCCCCAAAGAAATCCAGTCAACTTATGGTGAGCTTGGAAAATCTTACATGGGATTCACATATCCCCAATTGCCCGCCACACTTTTTATGAGTTTTTGTAAAAACGGGAATAGGGTCAACTATGAAAAGGCTTATTTTAAACGCCGTAAGGCTTTAAATAACCTTATTATAGCGGAGTGTATTGAAAACAAAGGGACCTACATGGATGATATTATTAATGGTATATTGCTTATCTGCGAAGAAAGTGCTTGGCAACTTCCTGCTCATAATTCCTATGCCCGGGATACACCTAACCACTTATTACCTGATAAGTCACGCCCTATACTAGATTTATTTGCATGCGAAACTGGCGCCCTTCTAGCCACAGCAGACTATATAATTGGCCCAAAGCTAGACGCTATAAGCCCTATTATTAGAAAGCGAATTCAAAGTGAACTTAGTACACGAATTATTACACCTTACCTGAGTGAACACTTTTGGTGGATGGGACAGAAAGATGAACCCATGAATAACTGGACTATTTGGTGTACACAGAATATCCTTTTAACCTTTTTTTTAACAAACCAATCCCCTGGCCACAGATATGAAGCATTTATTAAAGCAAATAAGAGCATTGACTATTTCCTAAAAGATTATGGGGTAGATGGATGCTGCGATGAGGGTGCTCTCTACTATAGACATGCTGGTCTTTGCCTATTTAATACCATAGAATTACTAGATCATATTACCCACGGCTTTTATGCCCACCTTTATAATGAACCCAAAATCAAAAATATCTGTGCCTATATATATAATGTTCACATTGATGGTGAATATTATATTAATTTTGCTGATTGTGCTGCTAAGCCTGGCCGCTCTGGTATTCGGGAATTTCTATTCGCCAAAAAAACTGCTAATCTTAAGATGATGGATTATGTGGCCTTTGATTACCACCAATCCCATGATCCTTTTATGCTCTTAGATATGAATTTATTCTACCGACTACAAGTACTCAACTATCATAATGACCTCATAAGCCATGTTATAGAAGAGCCAGTTCACCCGGCTGATATCTTTTATCCCAGCGTAGGCCTATTTATTGTAAGGGATTCTAACTATACCTTAGCTGCTAAGGCAGGCCATAATGATGATAATCATAACCACAATGATACAGGAAGTTTTACCCTCTACAAAAATGGTCAGCCAGTCTTTGTTGATATTGGTGTTGAGACTTATACTGCTAAAACCTTCTCCCCAGATCGCTATGATATATGGACCATGCAGTCTGATTATCACAATGTCCCAACGATTAACGGTAAAATGCAACTGGCCGGCCCTAACCACAGGGCAAGTCAGGTTAGCTATGACTTAAATGAAAAATCTCCTTATATGAGTATGAATATTGCAACAGCCTATCCTGAGCTCGGGAATATATCACAGTTCACACGTAAAGTTCAGCTTCATAAAGAAAGTCATATAGAAATTGAAGATTATCTTACGGCTACTAACGGGCTAGAATCTATTGACCTTATTTCTAATCTCATTAGCTATGAGAAACCAACCATATGTAATAATCAACTACTGATTGGTGATTTGGCCATTGTTGCTTTTAAAGGCCACATTGAAAGGATGGAAATAGAGCTTCTACCTATTACTGATCCCCGATTACAAGAATCATGGGACCGGGATTTATACCGTATCAGGATCTACTACCAGTCACCTATGTTAACTATGTTGATTACCTAGCTATTAAACAAAAACCCCCTTTTGCTGTTATGGTATATAACAACAAAAGGGGGTTTTACTTATTCTTTTACCTTAAATGTAACAGCTATTCCTTTTTCTCCGGCCCTGCCTGTTCTGCCTATTCTATGGGTGTGTTTAATGTCTTCATCTGTTTCATCATAATTAATGACATGGGTTACCCCCTCTATATCAAGGCCTCTTGCAGCAACATCTGTGGCCACTAAATACTGCGTTTCCATGGCCCTAAATCGTTTCATAGCCCTTTCCCTCTTGGCCTGACTTAAATCCCCATGGAGTTCATCTACGTTATATCCTTTTTGAATCATATTGGTCATTAGGTCTCCAACCCTTCTCTTGGTCCGGCAAAATATAATGGCCATAAAGGGATTGTGCGCATCTAGATACTTCGCTAGATCATTAAACTTTTCCCTATGGGTGGTATGAATAATAATCTCTTCTATTTGATCCTCTAGGATATCCTCCTCCTTAGCCACTAGGTTCTGCGGATCCCTCATGACATCTTGAACCATCTTTGTTAACTTCTTTGGCATGGTTGCAGAAAACAAGAGGGTCTGTCTAGATTTTGGTGTTTGCTTGATAATATGCTCTATATCCTTAAAAAAGCCCATGTTAATAATTTCATCAGCTTCATCTATGACTAAGGTTTCGATTTGGGATAGGTCTGTGGTGCCATTTTCAATATGATCTAGTAATCTACCTGGCGTCGCTATGATTAGTTCTACACCATTTTTAAGTTTTCTTTTTTGTTTTTTCACATCTTGTCCACCATAGACTGCTAGTATTCCTACTTCCTTATATTTTGTAAGCTTTCTTGCTTCGTCTGTGATTTGAATAGCAAGTTCTCTAGTTGGCGTTATAATAAGGGCCTGAGTATAGCCTTTGCTAATATCTATCTTCTCAAAAAGCGGTAGCATAAAGGCTAGGGTCTTGCCTGTTCCTGTTTGAGCCTTAGCTGAGATATCCTTGCCTGCCATTATCTTAGGAATGGTTAGTTCTTGGATTGGCGTAGGGGTAGAAATCCCACTCTTTTTTAATACATTCTCTAATGCTTTACTTATTCCTATATGGGTAAAATTATTTTCCATTTTGTCCTCACTTCTTTTGTTTTATGCCTATTAGTAGGTATAGATAAAATCAACTGCCCTATCAATCCATTCACTACTCTCATGCTTATAACTATAATCCTTATCTCCCTCGACCAGATGATTGCCGAGTGATAATCCATGTGTACCTTCAGGATAAATATGCATTTGTGTCAAAACATTATTCTCTGCTAGTGCTTTTGCAAACAAGATACTATTTAGCACTGGGACCGCACTATCTGCAAATGTGTGCCAAATAAAAACTGGGGGAAACTCTTTTGTCACTTGTTTTTCCATTGATAGAAATTCCAATTTCTCATGGTCGTTTTTCTGATCCCCAAGTAGGTTTTCAAAAGACCCTCTATGAGCATGCTCACCTGAACTAATAACTGGATAAGATAGAATAACTTTATCTGGGCGAGTATCTTTATCATGCCCAATAAGATCTTTCACAAAACCTTTATCCCAAAATGCCCCCAAAGTCGCCGCTAGATGCCCTCCTGCTGAGAATCCGCAAACGGCAATATTACTCTCGTCAATATTATAATCTTTTGCATGGGTTCTAATATAGTCCATTGCAAGGGCTGCTTCACATAAGGCTTGTGGAAACACATTTGCCGGCCCTACGCTATACTTAAGTGTAAAAGCACATATCCCCTCCCCTAAAAACTTAAGGGCAACAGGCTCTTCTTCTCTTTGCGAAACGTGGCCGTAGCCTCCTCCTGGAAGAATTAAAACAGCTGGTCGTTTTCGGTTCATATTCATTGCTTCAAAATTATCTGGGATATAACCACATAGTTTTATTGGCTCTGTGGTATTTTTTATGATTAATGTCTTTTCTATATATTTCATTGGCTTTCCTTTCTTAGGTATTAGTGATGTTTATAGGCTGGTAATACACCCCATAAGTCCAAAGTCACGGCCATCTCGTCTATATGAGTGAAGCATGGGGTTAGATTTAGTGGATAAATCCACAACCATAATATTATTCTGTTTAATACCGCTTTCTATTAAAAGCTTTTTATTGGTTTCTTGTATATCTATTAAATATTTTACATCGTTTCTTTTTCTAATAATCTGATCATGGAAGTCAAACTCCGCTTTAAACTGTTCCATCACATCTGATTCCACTTCAAAATCATATTTCCCAATGCTAGGGCCTATATAAGCGAAAATATTTTCCGGCTTGCAATTGTAATCCTCTACCATTTTTCTCACTGCTTCTGGGCCTATTCTTCCAAGGGTCCCCTTCCATCCCGAGTGGATATTAGCATGAACCGCTTTAATATGGTCAAAGAGTATAATAGGCGTACAATCCGCATACGTGGTAAATAAAATAACATCTTCACGATTTGTTATAAGCCCATCTGTATTGGGTAATACTCTCCCAATTTCATTTGCCTCTCCTTGGTTTAAATCAAAAAGACTCTCAACGTTGCTTGAGTGAGTTTGAAGCCCATTAAATAAAACCTTTGGTGTTAGGTCTAAGATTTCATTAATTTGACTTAGATTATTTTTAACATCCGAACTATTGGGATTAGTTCTTAACCCCATATCCATATCACTTGTTGTAAAACAGTGATTAAGTCCCAACTCTGTCAGTTCCGGGATAACTATATATCTTTTCTTATTACGGGTTACTATTTTATAGTCCATATTTCCTCCTTATTTATAAACAACTTTAAATTCTTCACACACAACTAGCATCTCTTCGTCAAATGCCTTCTCGTATTTAGCTAACTCCTCTGTAAAAAACTGCTTATGTACTTTTCTCCAATGTTCTAAGGAGTAGTCCCCTTCTCCTTCTCTAAGGGCATGATTCACTGAAACTTTGTTAAAGGGACACATATAAACCTTGGTTGTTTCAGTAATACAAATAGCATTTTCCTGAGCATCTAAAATAATATTTAGGCCACCAACTGGTGGTAATGGACTATCATACATCTTATACATTTCATATACCGAGGTGGTCCCAGTTTTAACATTATTTATCACAAGCTCTGCAAGTTCATTTGCCATGGTATCATTACCACCAAAAGACCAGGCATCGTACTTGCTATCTTTTAACGCTGGATTATCTTTTATAAATGCCAACCACATTGCTTCCTCTGTCATTTTTTCCCCCTTAATGTCTATATGTCATAACCTATCAAAACCCCTCTTCTTAATATCAATTGTACTATTTCTAGCACAAATATGCCAACTATAAATTTCATTTTCTAATATACCACTGTTGTACATTACTATATGACTTCTATTAATAAACACCTCTTGTTATTATATACTATATTTGATAAACTTAGTTAAAAACTAGGGTAGTGTAAAGTAATCTATGAAAACTAAGCTTTTAAAAATGCTTCGAAATAGGCAGGATAACGACAAAAGA
>CAZLPH010000050.1:0-14311 GCA_964561345.1 uncultured Candidatus Epulonipiscium sp. | reverse complement strand
TGACCCAGCAACTGCCAAGGCCTAGGTCTACGGCTCTTAGGGTAATGTGGTCAATGGCAATGGCCACGTTTAGGTTTAAGTAAGGCCTGATTGCGTTGATGTCCATACTTTCCCTGTTCTTGCTATAGGATGTGGTGCTTTCTTTCTCAAGGGGTGTTCCGGCAAAAGCCCCAGCTTCTCGTAGTTGCTTAACCCGGTCTCCAGTTTTAGAGATGGCCTGGGTATCAACGCAGCAGGCAATAATAACCGGTGCAGCCGCCACAAAAGGGAGGGATGTGCATCCTGCCAGCTTTGCCCTAGCGTCATCACTTTTTATAATGACATAGCGTGCAGGTTGTATATTTGTACCTGATGGGGCCAGCCTACCAGCCTCTATTAATTCATTAATATACTGCTCAGGTACTGGATCTGTTTTAAATTTTCTAATACTTCGTCTGGCTTGCATAACATCTAATAATGTCATAAGTTACCTCTTTCTTTTTTATTGTAATGATAGCTATTATGAATAGGACTTATTATTATATCATATTTCATGATAAAAGTTGTAAATGAAAAATTGGTGAGTTGTAGCTAGGATAAGGAATATGCTATAATATTAGCCATATGAAAAGGTTTACTAATAAATAAAATAGAAGAAGGGTGATAGGATGAAATTTTGTTGGAGTACTTTAAATGTAAAGGATTTAGATGAGTCTATTAAGTTTTACACAGATATTATAGGGCTTGAACTTGTTCAGCAGTTTAGTGCAGGACCTGGGGTTGAGATTGTTTTTTTAGGTAAGGGAGAAACAAAGATTGAGCTTATCTACAGCGAAAAGGCTGAAGATATTCTTATAGGTAAAGATATATCTTGGGGATTTGAGGTAGGGTCTCTTGATCAGACGCTCATTATGCTTAAGGAAAAGGGGATTAAAGTGGAGAGTGGGCCAATCCAACCAAATCCAAGTATTAGATACTTATTTATAAAAGACCCCAATGGCATGACAATACAGTTAGTAGAAAATATGGCATAGTTAATGATAGTATCTATGGTACCCCAGGATTTCTTTAACCCATTAACCAGTGTCAATAATAAGACTTAACAAGATATACGGTGCTATTCACACAACTTGTGTAATAGCACCGTATATTTCATCTATTTGTGGTATTATAAGTAAAAGATGCAAGAAGAACTTAAGAAGCTAATGGAAGTTTTGTGACATCCAGTATGAAGCTTTTCGCCTAGCAATGCCAGTTTTTCAGAAGGTTAAGGTTGAAAGACCTGATTGACCTAACCAATATCATAGCTAGGCTAGATAAAAAAAGTTTATATAATAATCTTTTGGAGGGAAATATGGATACATATATTAATCAAGAAATATTAGAATTAAAAGATAAATTAAGACAAAATAAAAAGTGTGAATCTTTGAAGGAAACAAAAGAAAAAGAACTTTTTAAAAAAAGGATTCAGAAAGAAGAATTAATGGAAATTTTAAAAAAAGAAAGAAAGGATGTTGAAAAACTTGAAAGTTGGCGTGTTTCTTCTATACTTTCAACATTATTAGGCAATAAGGAAGAAAAATTAGATAAGGAAAAAGAAGAATATCTCTTGGCAAAACTAAAATATGAAGATATCATAGATAAAATTATAAAGTTAGAAAGTGAATTGCTTGATATACAAAAATTACTATTAGATAATAAAGATATGGATATGAGATATAGGCAACTTATAGAGGAGAAAGAAAAATTAATAATTAAATCAGGAGGAAGATTGGGAATCCAATTGAAAAATGAACTTGCAAAGATAGATGAAATAAAAGTAGATATGAAAGAAATAAGTGAGGCTATAAATGCAGGTGTGGGGACCCTAAATACCTTAGGTATGGTAAGAGATAAACTTCAAAGTGCACAAAATTGGGGTGTTTGGGATATCCTCGGAGGAGGGCTTATTTCAAATATAGGAAAGCATGCAGCCATAGATGACGCAAATGATATTGCTAAAGATGTCCAAGACCAATTAGAATCTTTCAAAAAGGAACTTGCTGATGTAAATGAATTTACTGATATACAGGTAAATTTATCATCATTTGCCAGCTTTGCTGATTTTTTTCTAGATGGCATATTTGCTGATTGGTTTGTCCAATCAAAGATAAATAAATCCTTGGATAATGTGAATAAGACCATGGAATCAATAGAAGAAATAGTTAGGGATTTAGATCAAAGTCTTAGTGTCTTACAAGATAATCTTGAACAATCAGAATTTCAAGTTAAAAGTATTGTAGGATCCTAGAAAACATAATTGAATCCCAGGGAGCAGAGAAGGCCAAATCAGATTATTAAAATTAAGTGCAGGGAATGCGGCATATTAAATGATGAAGATGCCGTGTTTTGTAAGGCTTGTGGTGACAGGATTTAGCAGAAAGGTGGGGGATTTGACTTGTTTAGCAACTGTGTAAACCAGTTACTAGCAAAATCTAAAAACACCTGTTTATCAGGTGAAAGGGACAATGTTTTTTCCCAAGCAAGTACTAAGCAGCGTTTAGGATGTGTGGTGAAGGGAATTAAACGCACATGCCGAGTTTCATTTATCATCCAGGAGATGTAGGGAACAAGAGATAAGCCCATATTTGCTTCTACCATAGACCGGAGGGAGGGGACGGAATTTGATTCAAAAATAATATTAGGAAGAAACCCTTGTTCTTGGCAGAGGTGGTCTGTGAATATGCGAAGTTGGTTTCCTGTATCGTAGGAAATGAATTTTTCATTGTAAAGACTAGCTAGGTCAATTTCTTTTTTGTGTGTCCACTCACTCTTGTGTGAGGCTGCAAGCACAATCTCATCTTCCATTAATATACGGTAGTTATAGATTGTTTCATCATCTGGACAAGAAGAACCAGTTCTTCAGATTAGTGAAACAGATCAGTCCGCGGTGAAAGTCCTAATGGAAAGCCCTGATTATAGGAATTATCCAGTTAACTATAACCGTGATATAGTTAATTTAATTGAACGAAAGGCATATGAATTTACAAATACCTATAGGGATCTTAATAATGTGCCAGATTTGACAGGACGTGGTATTGATGGAACGGTGAATCTTGCACTTCAGAAACAAGGTAGTGCATCCTCCAATGCAAGAGGTGCTACGCGTGGAATAGGGGCACGGAATGTAGGAAATATTACAGATGGAAGTTATACTTCTTTTATGGCATTACATGAACCAGATCCGGATCCATGGTTTGCAGTGGATTTAGGAATACAGACAGCATTCAATCATATTATTCTTAGTTGGGGGGGAGGTTCTGATGATTATGCGGACTCTTACAAAACGAAGTTTACAATTGAGGGTACGAATGATCCTACTGCGGGGTATGAGGTGATTACGACAGGGGAAAGTACAAGCACAGATAAACAGGAGATTCAATTTCCGGACGTTGACTATAGATATGTACGTGTTCGTGTAACAGAAATTAATGGGGCATATGCTAGTTTGTATGAACTGGAGCTGTATAAACGGACTGATCAAGATGCCAATGACGACGACACTAATACAGGCATAGAGGTAAATGTAGGCGATTATCTACAGGTTCGGGTTGGCGAGAGCCTGACGAACATGAGTCTGTATGAACAAGGCCTGTATGAAGCAGAGCTAGCATTTCCGCAAGGGGTAACTGATTATGAGATTTTAAGCAATGGGAAAGCCGTGTATAAAGGTGCCATCACAGAAAGGGTTAACCATTTGGTTAGCCCTTTCTTTTGTCATGTATTTTATTGAGGTTGTCCCAAATGATATCAAGAATACTTATCTCTCAGTCCATCCACCAAGTAGAAAAATATTTCTTTTATAATTTATAATTACTTAGTATACTTGTATTATAGTCATTAATTTTAAAGCAGGGGTATTTATGTTATCATAAGTAAAAGATGTTAAAAATACAGCCAATTTTACAAAAGAGGTGCTCATGAATAAAGCAATAGAAAAATTCTTACTAAATCAGAAACAAATAAATAGAAAAAGATTTGACTTAAACACACTAGAAGCCTATATTATCAATTATTATAAGAGCAATGGTACATACCTGGAAAAGGGTGGCTATAATGAGTTTTATCATCAAATGATTAAGTTAAAGGAAGGTGGTGCCATAAGAGAGATTAAAACGTCGGATTATAATGGGTTTAATCCCCCCTTAAAAAGCAGGTGGGAAATAATAGTTAAAGAAAGCAAAGCTAATTGGGAACCCTCTAAAATGCTAAAACTTGCAGATCACATAAATTTTAAATATTACTTAAATAATCCTTCCTACCAGACCAAGCGGGAATGGGAATACATCCAAAACATTCACCGTTTTTTATCTTGTAAAGAAAGAAGGGAATGGGTTAGTGTAGAAGAAAGGTCCCTGGAGCTTTTTTATGATGAGAAATTTATTACTGGTAGAAAAAAAGACAAGAAGGGGGCATACGGGATACTGAGGCGGTTACAGCTTTCCTTTGAAGATTTAAAGATGAAGAAATATGGTGAGATGTTTATCTACTGGAACAAGGGTGTAGAGCACATTAAAAAGGTCATTATCTTAGAGAATCATTCTACTTTTTTTAGCTATAAAAGAGTCATGGAAAACTCAGGTGAGATATTTGGCTTTAAAGCTGATGCCTTGATCTATGGGGCTGGTAAAAAGATCGAAAACAGCCTCGCTTTTATAGAGGAAATAGGGGGATTGGCGGATACGCAGGTGTTATACTTTGGGGACATAGACACAGAAGGACTTGGCATTTATTGTCGGCTTAAAGGCAGGTATCCCCATATGAATATTAAGTTGCAACACCAAGCTTATAGCCATTTAATTGACATTTCTAGCCGAAATTACCCACTGGGTGGGCAAAAGAAAAACCCCCTTTATCTAGAGCATTTTTTAGATGAAATGACACCATATCTCTCAGGAGACCATATAAAAAAGGTGATTAATATTTGGGACAAGGATTTAAGAATACCACAAGAATTGATTAGTTATGAGTATCTGGCAGGGGGGATAAAGTGAGCATAGAAAAAGGTTTTTTTGATAGAATGAAAAAAATACAATCTATTCGCATGTTAGGGTCAGGTATGAATTTAGGGGAATTAAATGAATATGGCTATCAGATATGTTTCTTATTAATACAAAACATATTCCTAAGAGAGCTAAGAGAAAACCATAACCGGACACGAGAGGATATGATTTTTATAACAGAGGAAATCCTTGAGGATATGGAATTGTCATATACAAAGGAGCTTGCCAGTAGGATTGTGGATGGGACCTTATGGTACAAGGAACCCACCAAGCAAGATGGCTTTAGCACACGTATTTATAATGAAGAAACAAATGCGCTAAAAGAGTATGTATTTAGGTACTTTAAGGTGGACCGGGAACATAGCCGCTGGGAACAAGGTGGTTCTACGGTTTATAAGTTAACAGAAGAAAGCCAAGAAATGATTTTTATTACAAGGGAAATATTAGAAGAATTTGGCTTTGACCTAGAACAATTCTACACCTTGCAGTTAATTAAAACAGGGAACTTTACAAAGGCAGGTAGCAGTATTGATAATCTCATTGCTAGGGTAAAGGTTTTAATTAATAGAGAAAGAGACTATAGGCAAGATATTATTCGGGACCCCCAGAATATATTTCTAGATAGAAGTGTAAGAGGTAAGAAAACAGAAGATGAGATTAAAGAACAATTCGAAGATGAGCAAAAGGTCTTTCAAAATATGTTTTCCTGGAGAAGTAGGTATGATTCTCTCCCAGAAGATAAAAAAAGAGAAGCAGAAAATATGTTTGATAGCCTAGAAAGAGCCAGGGGCTTGCATGATAATTTGGCCAAGCACATTATGGGGAACTTAGCCTTAGAATTAGAAATACGTGTTAAATACCCAGAGAGTTTTTGGCGCATTCCAAGCCTTAGTTTTAAAAAGGATATTTGGCAAAATCAGATTGTGAAAAATGGCCTCAGTCATATGGATGATTTTGAAAAGATTATTGCAAGCTTATTTTCTCCCCAGTATGACTTTATTTATCCCCTTGAATGGGCATGGTCAGAACAAATGGTTAAGTCTAGGAGGCAAACAAGGAAAGAGAAACAAGTGGAAGCAGAAGAAGAGTGGGTCTTTAGGGAAACGAATTGGACCTTGTTAGAAGACCTTTACGAAGAAGTGTTTGTATCCCTTTTGGCAACTGGGAAGTTTTCTATCCTAGCATTAAATAAGAAAAACCAAGAAGAGAAAGAGCGTTGGTTAAGTCAAAAAGAAAACATAGATTTGTTTATGATGTTCGTTATTGCAGAAACGGTTTTAAATGCTAATTATACAGGGGACGATGAAAGGCTTAAGTTATTTAAGCGCCTATGCAAAAGGCAACCGAAACTAGAAGCCTTACAAGGAAAGAAAATACTATCTAAAATAGAAGATACAAGGGAAGTACTTAATTGGCGCGACCTGTATATTTCGCCATATACCCTATATATTGAAGGATTTAGTCAGGAGTGAGTGCATGAGCTATAGTAATGAAGATGTAAGAAAAGCAAGTGAATTATTTTTTTATTTATTAAAAAATAGGATTCTTTCAGCTAAGGATACCCTAGCAAGTCAATATTATGAGCATAATGAAGTAAGAGAAATTCTCAATAACATGGCTGAAGAAGGGGGAATGCGGGTATTTGGGACCAGGCAGAATCTTCATTTAGTAACCCAAGGGGAGGGCTCTATTTTTGCCACGACTTATACCCATATGAAAGAAAGCAATAAGGATCTAGAGAAAAAAGTGTATTTTTACCTAGCAAATATTATTATATGTGTTTATTTAGCAGAAATTGACCGAGAAAATAAGGCAGTCTTTAGAATTGAAGATGCCGGTATATCCTATCATAAGCTAGAGGAGGTTATAAACCATACACTGGATTCCTGGAAAAAAAGAAATGAGGAAGAAGATAGTTTTTCCCAGGATTTTGCCATTGCAATAGATGAAATCCACCATATTTGGTCTATTGAAATGTCCCACTCTAAAGAAAGGGAAGATGGCACTGGCTTTAGTTTATCATCTAAAACCAGATTAGGCTTTATTAACACAGCCCTTAAACCCTTAGAACAAGAAAAATTGATTATTAATTTACCCAAAGAAAATAGGATTATCCCAAAGGAAGAACTCTATGAAAGACTAGAAACCCTGTACAATGGCGGGGAACGCTATAATGAAATAATGGAACTGGTTAAGCATGTTGGAAGGGAGCCAAAGGATGCCAAGATTATCTAAAATTAGACTAGTGGGGTGTAAATATGATGGTCTCACAAAGCAGCATGAGAACTCTGTTTTCGATTTAACAAAAGACCAAGAAGCGGTCCATAGCCTCTTTACCCTTGGAAATGGTTCGGGTAAAGGTGTTATGATGCAGCTTATGTTTCAGCTCCTAATACCTGAAACAAAGTGGGGAAAAACAAATGGTAATAAAGTAATATCAATGTTTTATGATAAAAAAAACAACCTGCATTCTGATACATTTCATGTTGCCTTGGAGTGGATTTTAGACACAGTCCCCCAGAAGCGACTAATAACAGGAATAGCAGTAAGGGCAATCATAAAAAACACCAGTAATGACCATGAGGAAAAAACAGGTTTATCTTATTTTTTATATACCCATGAGCATGATAATCAGGGCTATCATAAGATAGAGAACCTACCACTATACAATGAGAAAGAGAATATGGCGGAGGATTTAGACCGAGTTGATGACTTTATTAGTAGTAATAAAAGAGATTTTATAAAGTATAGTCAATCCAGTGTCAGGAGAAATGACTCTGAGTATTTTAGATATTTAGAAAATAGGGGAATCTATAGGAGTGAATGGTTAAACTTAAAGAAAATTAACAAATTAGAAGGCGGAGCAGGGGATTATTTTATCGGTGCTCGTGATAACAAATCTGTTTTTGATAAAGTAATTATACCAGCCATTAGTGAAAATCTTAGCAACTATACTCAAAATGAGGGAAATAGTTTAATAGACATGTTCAAGAGTAATCTTTCCATAACCAAAGATCTGCCCCTTTTAATTAAAAGGGAGGCATCTTACAAAGAACTTTTGCTTGAGATGAAACCTTTGATTGAAAACGCCACAAGTGGGGCAGGTTTTTTAGAGATCAAAAACAGATTAATTAATGAAGGAAATGACTTGTATTTTATTTTAAATGAAGAAGCAAGCCTTGTTAAGGCGGATATTGAAAAGTGGGATTATGAAGGAAGAAAAGCAGAAGAAGAACAAAAGGTTTTTGAGTTTCAAAGGGATAATTTATACTACAAGCAAGAAGAAATGGCCTTAGAAAAAACAAAAAAAGAATATGAAGGACTCCTTACTATCTTAGATAAAACAGAAGAAGAAATAAAGGTAAGTAAAGAAACAATAGCCTTATATAAAATCAATGAAATTCTACACCAAAAGAAAGCAAAGAGGCAAGAGATTGAAGATAAGACCTTGCAAAAACAAAAACTTATCCAAAGCCTAGGGCTTACTGATATAGAAGACAAGGCCCATGAATTAGATCAGGCAATAGAAGGCCAATGGGACGAGACAAAGGCCTTTTGGGTGAATAATGAAAACCAATATCACGGCTACATGCGCTATACTGACAAAGAAATAGAAGATGATAAAGCAAGTAAAAAGCAGTATATAGACGAAGTAGAAGCCCTGCAAAATGACGTAAATAAGTTTGAGCTAAAAGAAGAAGCTTTAGAAAAAGAGAAAAAGAGATTAGGGGAATGCTATGATTTTGTGACCCTAGCCTTCCCGGAAAATATAGCAGAAGAGTTAACTGAACTTAAGCAAAAGCTTATACAGGATATAGATGAGAAAACAAGGGAAATAGAAAGTTGCCACAGGCAATTAAGAAAGCTAAGTGAAGAAGTTAGCAAATTAGAATACCAACTAAACAGTAAGGAAGAGGCAGCCCATAGCTTAAAAGAAGAAGTTAGGAAGCAAGGGGACTATGAGTTAGAAGTAGCTAGGCAGGTGACTCGCCAATTACTAGTAGATTATAATGGAGAATTATTAGACCATGGCTGGTTTGCTAGAAAAGAAAAAGAATTAGAATCTATGGAGGAAAGTAAAGGGCAGAGCCTAGGATATCTTCAGCAGACCATATGGGAGAAAAATAGTGATATAGGATTAAACAAAGAAGATTATTTTATTCCCAACAAAGATATTCTAACTGTAAAGTCCCAGATTAAACAAATTGGTATTCATGTGGAAACAGGAAGTGAATATTTGCATGGGTTGCCAGAAGATAAGCGTGAGATGTTTTTAAACAGTTACCCAGACTTTATCTATTCCGTGGTTATTTCTACTGAAAAAGACTGGGAGTTAATCAGTAAAAATATAGATAAAGGGCTGTTTTTAAATAATATGGTTCCTATTTATATTCGCCAGGCCATGGAAAAAGGTGGACAGGTATTTAAAACCTTAGAGGGAAAAGCGGCTACTTTAGTCGACAAAGAAAACTATATCAGGTGGAAAGATGCCTTGTCTAATGAGATAGACGGCCTATTAAAGACAGAGGGAAACCTGAAAAGTGATCTAAGGAAAATTATAGAAATTAAGCAAGATCTAAATATCATTGGTAAAAACACTACGGCTCTAATCTTAAGTCAAAAACTAAAAAAACAAGAAGATGAGCTATTAGAAATAAAGACAGCCATTAGAAATAATAAGGAAGAAAAGTCTATTGTTACCAGTAAGCTAGAGGTGGCAAAGGCTGTCTTGGAAGAAAAAAGTAATAGAAAGAATAAGTGCCAAGATAATATTCAAGAAATTAAAAAATATATTGAGATGGCTGGGTTAATTGAGACAGAAAAGAAAACAATTCTAAAAGTTAAAAGCAAGATAAAAGAATTAAAAGGAAGTATTTCAGAGAGAGATATTAGCATAGATCATATGATAGATAGTCAAAGTAGGATTATGGCATCTTATTTTAAATGGCAGCTTGAGACTAAGAGTATTATAGAAGATCTTCAAACTGTATTTGGGGCAGTGGTATATGATTATACAGTTGATGAGAGCCACACCAGTAGAAATATCCCGGATTTTTCTACTAAAGCTCACAAGTTAATAGGCTTGCTAGGTGAGAAAAAAACCTTAAATCAAAGTATGGCGCAAAGGAATAATCAAATTGCTATTGTGGATAATGATCTTAAACATTTTAACAAAGACTTAGACCGGTTTAAAGAAGACCTAAAGACCTTAAGTCCTAGGTGGGATTCCTATGAATATCTAGAATTGCCCTTAGATCAAATAAAAATGATGCTTAAAAAAGTAAATAAGGACCATAAAAACCTAATAAAAATAAGTAAATCGTTAGACGCTAAGGTTAGTAGGACTAAGGGTGGCATAGGTGTTATGGAAAAAAACCTAGAGGATAAGAAGAGGCAAATCTATAAAGACCATAAAAAATACCCAGTCCTAGTAGAGCTTAAAGAGATCAGTAAGCAAATCAATATAATTGAAAGAGACATAAAGTCTAATAAGCGTTATTTAGAAGTATGCCATGAAACTTTGCAAGAGGGTAAAGAGAAGGAATTAAAATTAACCCTAAACCTAAACAGGGTTAAAACTGGATACCCCTTAGAACTAACAAGGGGTAAAATAGATGACATTTTAAAAGAAAAGACTAAAAACAATCCTGATTTAGCTGTGGAGAACTGGCTAAAAAAATGTGAAAATAACAAGAGCCAAATTGATAAAACTGAAAAAGAAGGGGAAGGGTTTAGGACTAATTTTATTAAAGAAATGACTATTAAGCTAGAAGAAAGTAAGCTTAAGGATAAAATCATGGCGGTTATGAAAGAAACGATTATTTCAAACTTTAATAGTAACAGTGATTCGTTTAAGAGTATGGAGAATCATTTCCAGCAAGAGCTAGATAAATTATCTAAAGATAAAGGCAAGGCTGAGGCAGCTATGAAACAATGGACGAGTCGGTCTGCTATTCATGTTATGCGTATGGTGGAAGCCTTAAAGAGCATGGTCAGTTCTATGAACTATATTAATGAACAAGGATATGCTTTTCCCCTGGTTAAACTTAAAGGCGCTGAAAGGTTACCCAAAGAGGAGGCTGAGATTGCTTATTTACTAGATGAGTATTTTGTTCAAGCCATTAGTAAAGTCATAGAAGAAAATGAGGATGTTTCAAGCGTGGATGATAAGCTCTTAAAAGATTTAATGGGGGATGGGGTAATATTTTCTAAAGCCCTGCAAGGGAGATACCCTACCTTAATGGTCTACAAAATGTCTGAGAAAAATGAGTTTAGATATGCCAGGGCAAGGGAGGAATACTACACCACATGGGAGGCTATTAATAAAGGAGAAGGAATATCCCCAGAGGGCTCCGGAGGACAAACCTTGTCAGTTAATACCTTTGTGATTATGATGATCATGAGTTTTAAAAAGAAACATATTGGCAACGAAAATCCTTCTACTGTGCTAATCCTTGACAATCCTTTTGGGGCGGCCTCAGCTAAGCATATGCTAGACCCTATATTTGAAATAGCAGACAAGTTAAATTTTCAGCTGATTTGTTTTGCAGCCCCTGAAATTATTAAGGTGGAAATCAGTGAGAGGTTCCCGATTTTTTGGGAACTAAAGGTTGAAAGTGGGAAGATTATACATGGTGGCAGGATTATGAGAAAATGAGGGGTAAAGATTTATTATATATAGTGGAGGTTTTTAAGGATGATCACAATTAAAAAGATAAAGGACTTTATGATTATAGAAAAAGAACAATATAGCAAACATATCATTAATATTAGTGAGGGGGGAAAGTACGCCATCATGCTTTTTTATGCCAGTGTCCTTGTGATATCATCCTTTTTATTTAACAATCCCAGTGAAATAATGGATGGCATGAAGAAGATTGTTTTGGCGCCAAGTATACTCATTACAGATTATATACAGCTTGCCAATATGGGGGCAGCCTTCTTTAACAGTGGGCTCCTCATGCTGATAGCCATTGGGATTACTAGGTTAAATAAAGTTCAAATGAGTGGCCCTGTTATTGCTTCAATATTTCTCGTAGCAGGCTTTGGTTTTTTTGGTAAGAATATCTATAATATTTGGGCCATACTACTGGGTGCTTATTTGTTTTCCATGACCCAGGTAGATGACTTTAGCCTCTATCTCGTTCTTGCTTTTTTTGGAACGGCTTTAGCCCCAGTGGTGAGCCAAATAAGCTTTGGATTTGGCCTGACCCCCATGGTTGGGATATTAGGCGCAAATGTGGCCGGGATCCTAATTGGTATTATCATGATTCCTTTAGCCAATCACTTTGTTGGCTTTCATCAAGGATTTAACCTCTATAATATGGGATTTACAGCGGGCATTATAGGAACTCTTTTTATGTCACTTTTTCGCAGCTTCGGCTATGAGAATGACGTGACAATGATACTTTCAGAAGGGAATAATGTGAGTATGAGTCTGTATTTTGGCATTATGTTTATGTCTATGATTATTCTTGGCTACCTTTTAAATGGCAAAAGCTTTGGTGGTTATAAAAAACTACTTAAGTCTTCTGGTAGGCTTGTATCGGATTTTATCACAAGCAATGGATTTGGGATAAGTCTTGTCAACATGGGCCTTGTTGGACTTGTGGCTATTGCTTATGTTCTTCTTGTGGGTGGCGAGCTAAGTGGAATCGTAGTAGGTGGGGTCATTACAGTTGTTGGATTTGGGGCGTTTGGTAAGCATACTAGGAATATACTGCCTGTTATATTGGGGGTCTACATTGCTTCTTTGCTTAAGATATGGGATGCTAGTTCCACAGCCTATATCGTAGCGGCCTTGTTTGGAACAGGACTAGCCCCCATTGCGGGAATGTTTGGCTGGAAGGCCGGGGTGTTGGCAGGATTCTTGCATAGCTCTGTGGTCATGAGTGTAGGCTATTTGCATGGGGGGATGAATTTATATAACAATGGATTTTCTTGTGGAATCGTGGCAGCAATTTTAGTTCCGTTAATAGAAACCTTTAGAAGGGATGCTAACTAATATGAAATTTAGGAAAGAGAAACTAATAAAGTTAATGAATGAACTGGTTAATTTTTGTCTGGAAATAGGAATGAAGGATTTGGATATAAAGTTTAATTCTCACAAGGATAGAGGAGAGGTAACTGTATCTGGTTATGTCTTAAATCCCCCAATGGAGGAGCTTGAGGACTTGGAGGAAATACTAAATGCCCCAAGACAAGAGGAACTAGAAGAGTATTACTGGGTCCTTATAGGGGATGGCCATGGTATGAATGAGCTTGAGATGGTGGGGACTTTAGTTGATAATGGCAGCATAACGTATGTGGATGAGATACTGACAATTTATATTTGCAGAAGGGAAGCCTAGCCTAGGCTAGGTAAGTATGATATAATTCTAATTTCTTGTTTGAAAAATAAATATAAAAAAGGAGCATATAAAATGGCAGAAGATAGAATAATTTGTACAACAAATAAAGTGTATTACTCAACAACAAGAAAGGCAATGGTTGAAGGGGCAAGGACCATAGATGAAATGATTGAAATAGCAGGCGTATGTAATGCTTGTGAGGGTTGCCAAGACAACCTTGAAGGAATTCTCAGCTCTGTTTGTGGCTGTGAAGAAGTTTCCCTTAAAGCTGTTATTGATGCTGTTAAAAATGGTGCTAACACAGTCGAAAAGGTGGGAGAAATCACTAAGGCTGGAACTGGAAAAGATTGTGGTAGATGCCAAGGACTTATACAAAATATAATCGACACAGGGAAATAAAAAAAGGGCCTGTCCCCACTTTAGTATAATATTATATTAGAGTGGAGACAGGCCTTTTTTAACTTTTTAGGATCCTTTATATTTCTTTTAAAATAAGTTCATCCATATCCACCCTTGACCCTCCCACCCTAGACTAGTAAAATGAAACCATCGTATAATCAAGTAAACAACCAATGAAAAAAGGGGTGAGTGTCATGAATACCAGTAAAAAATTAACCCAGGCATATGAGAATGCAAGAATAGAAGATTTTGATGATCAGTCAAAATATATTATTTTTAGTGACATCCATAGGGGTAATGGTAGCCATTTTGATGAGTTTTCAAAAAATCAAATTGTCTTTAGGCATGCCCTTGAGTATTATTTCGAAAATGGCTACACCTATATAGAAGCAGGGGACGGAGATGAGCTCTGGGAAAATCCCAGTGTTGCTGATATTAAGAATGCGCATTTTCATATTTTTGAGGTGATTAAGAAGTTCAATGATGATAACCGTTTAATCATGATGTATGGCAATCATAATATATACCTTAGAAATATGG
>CAZLPH010000049.1:0-14350 GCA_964561345.1 uncultured Candidatus Epulonipiscium sp. | reverse complement strand
ACTGCGCTCCTAAATCCTTACTAACCCGTCTTAATAAGTTTGTGGAAAATGGTGGGACCTTAATTTCTTCCTTTAAAACAGCTGTAGCAGATGAAACAGTTACAGTTTCTCATAATGATTTACCAGAGACCCTTAGTGATTGTCTAGGAATCACCTATAATCAGTTTTCAGAGCCACAAAATGTAACCATAGAAGGCTTACAACTTGAAGAAGAAGAAAAGAAGGTTTCTTACTGGATGGAACTATTAAAACCTAATACAGCTGAAGTTATTGCCAGTTATAAGCACAAGTATTGGGGTAAATATGCAGCTATTACAAGAAACGCCTATGGAAAAGGCAATGCCTATTATATTGGTTGCTATACATCTAAAGAAGCTTTAAAAGAAGTGTATAAATTAGCCCTTATAAAGTCAGGGCTAGAAAAAGAAATACAGTCTTATTCATGGCCTATTACCATACGTAAAGGGATTAATGAAGCAGGAAATAAGATTTGTTTTTATATGAACTACTCACAAGATGACCAAGAGATAACCTGCCCTTACCAAGAAGTTGTCGATATTTTAACAGGAAAAACATATAAAAAAGGTGAGAAAATTTATCTTAAAGATTGGGACTTATGTATCTTAAAGGGAGAATCAATATGACTTATTTAAAGAATCCAATTTTACCAGGATTTAATCCTGACCCTTCTATTTGCAGACAAGGGGAAGATTACTATATGGCTGTATCTTCTTTTGAATGGTTTCCAGGGATTCCAATTTATCACTCGAAGGATATGAAAAATTGGCGGCTACTCACCCATGCTCTAAATGATGAACAAACGGCTGACTTAAGGCGCCTTCCGTCAGCAAAAGGCGTATGGGCGCCTTGCCTTACATGGTGCGAAGAAGAGGGCTTGTTTTACTTAATGTATAGTATAATGAACAGTATGAATGCAAGGTTTTTTGATGTGGATAACTATTTAATAACCGCTCCTAGTATAGAAGGCCCTTGGAGCCAACCTGTTTATATTCACTCAGCAGGCTTTGATCCTTCTATGCTCCACGATGATGATGGTAGAAAGTGGGTTGCTTCTTTAGAGTGGGAGACACGGGAAGATTATCACAAACCAGGGACTATATGTGTGGTAGAATATGATCAAGAAGCCAAACATATTGTGGGTAAGCCTAAACGTATATGGGCTGGCGGGACTAGAAGAGGGTGTATTGAAGGGCCGCATATTTACAAAAGGGATGGTTACTATTATTTAATATGTGCAGAAGGGGGAACTGGCTATGGCCATAGTGTTACAGTGGGCCGCTCCAAAGATGTATTTGGTCCCTATGACTCTGACCCATGTAACCCAATTCTAACATCTACACCAGACTTTGATGAGATGGATAATGATGATGCAACTAAGCTAAATCGTTATAATCCTGAGAGTAATTTGCAAAAATCAGGTCATGGTAGTATCGTGGAAACGGCTTTATCAGAGATTTATATGGTCCATCATTCAGGAAGGCCCTTTTTACCAGAACTACGCTGTACACTCGGAAGAGAAGGATGTATTCAAAAAATGTACTGGACAGAGGATGGCTGGCTCCGCTTAGAAGGTGGGGGGAATATGGCAAAAGAAAAGGTTGTTCCTAGCAGCTTAGATGAGCACAAATGGGAACCTATCCCTGTTAGACGGGATTTTGATGATCTTAGTATGCCACTGGATCTATATTCGCCCAGAATAGACTATAGAACATTTGCATCTTTAACAGACCATAAAGGGTATCTGCGTTTGAGAGGGCAAGAATCCATATCATCTCACAACCGTGTCAGTCTTATGGCCCACAAACTAACGTCCTTTTATGCAAGTGCTACGACCAAAATGGATTTTAAACCTGAAGTATATCAACACTATGCAGGTATTATGATCTATTATGATAGCATGAATTATATCATGCTTAGAAAAACCTACAGTGACCACTATAAGGGGTCCGTTATAGATTTGCTCCGTGTTAAAAATGGGAAAAAAATAGAATTATTAAAAGAAGAAATCCCAGTTATGGATGAGAGTATTTATTTTAAAGTCACTGTAGCGGGTAGGGAAACCACATTTTCATGGTCTATGGACGGAGAAAGTTTTACACTAATCGGAGATTGCTATGATAGCTCAGAGTTTTCAGATGAATATTGCAAGACTGGTGAATTTACAGGAACGTTTTTAGGGATTGGGTGTGTGGATGCACTGCTCCATGAACACTATGCAGATTTTGATTATTTTGACTATAAAGTAGAACAATAAAACCATATATTTCTATTAAAGAGGGGGATTTCTCTTGTGAAAAATATAAAAGCCTGGTTCTCAAAATTAAAGATAAAATATAAGATCGTCTTATCAATGTATCTGATTATTATTCCAATATCACTCTTTATTAGTAGCTATAGCTATGTGAAAAGTTCAAAAGATGTGGTTAAAAATATGTCAGAATTATATCAGAACTTAGTCAATACTATTGATGAGAATATTAACTATCTTCAATCAGATGT
Source organism: uncultured Candidatus Epulonipiscium sp. (assembly GCA_964561345.1). GTDB lineage: Bacteria > Bacillota > Clostridia > Lachnospirales > Cellulosilyticaceae > JAAYSX01. Next base: position 11,830 of record CAZLPH010000049.1, on the reverse strand, counting down.
TGAGGACTTATTAACCTATTTATGTGTTAATAATGATGTGCGTTATATTTTAAATGAAGCGGAAGGATCCCCTTCAATTGCTCATCCGTTAATTTGGGAGAAAGGGACACCCATGGACTTAGTTAGAGATATGATATCTATTAAAAGTCACATTAAGACAGTCATTTTATACGCTGAGAATGGTATAAAACCCTTTCATTTAAGTAGGGATAATAGTGTCTATAAGATGGATATTAATGAGATTCATGATACACCAATATACCAGAAAGCTTACGAAGCACAGGGAGATTACGTGTGGACCCGGGTTAATAAGGGGGACTTAGACCTATTTGTTGTGAATAAGTCTGATAAAATTGTGGCCTCTAGGGTTATATTTGATTACGCTAAAAAGAGACGCCTGGGTTATCTAGGAATAGGTATAAATGTAGATAAATACATTCAATTATGTAAAAATGGACTTTACCAGGAAAATGAAGGAATCCTTGTTTTCAATAAAAACAGTGAGGAACTTGTTAGATTTGGGGAAATAGATGAATCGGCTTATGAATACATACAAGGTTTAGATTACAAAGAAATACCAAAAAAAGAGTATTTAAAATATGATAAGCATTACATTTTTTTAAGCCAGGATAAAGAAGGTAGTAACTATACGTGTTATATAGTTCCAGAAGAAAATTGGCTATCACAAGTTCAAAATGCTAAAATGGTGCCTATATTATTGGGGATCGTTCTATTAATCGGTTTATTGCCATTATTTATGTTTGCCTCGACGATTATATCTAAGCCATTACAGCGGCTCTATGAGTCCATGATGAAGTTTAAAGAAGGCGACTTTGACCAGCAGGTGGAAATAACCTTATATGATGAGATTGGCCAAGTATCTGCATGTTTTAATACCATGGTTAATGATATTAAAGAGCTAATTGATCGAAACTATGTAATGGTCTTAAAAGAAAAACAAAGTGAGTACGATGCATTGCAAGCTCAAATAAACCCACATTTTTTGTATAACACACTAGACTCTTTATACTGGCAAGCCCAAAATGGTGGTAGTGATGAGCTAGCAGAAGATATTCTTTCTTTATCTCAACTCTTTCGTCTTGTTCTAAGCCAAGGTGAGAGCATTATTCCAGTGGAACAAGAAGTTAAGCTAAATTATCATTATCTTCAAATTCAAAAAATGCGTTTTAATAAAAAATTAGATTATAAAATTGATATTGATGGGGAAATATTAGGCTATAGGATACCCAAGCTAATATTACAGCCTTTTGTTGAGAATGCCGTGATTCATGGATTGGAATGTTCAGGAGAAATGGGATTTATACAAGTGACTGGTAGACTAGAGGGGACCTATCTAAAGTTTGAAATTAAAGATAATGGTGTCGGATTGACCCAAGATCAAATTAATACTATTTTTTTAGAAGAGGAATCCAAAGAATATTCAAGCAGAAGAATTGGTGGATATGCTATTAAAAATGTCAAAGAACGGTTAGATTTAAGGTATCAAGGGGATTTCAAATTAAGCATTGAGAGTCAAGTAGGAGAGGGGACAACCATAACTATTTTGATTCCAGCTAATGTGGAATAAGGAGGGGCTCTTATGGTAAAAGCTACCGTAACGTTATTAATTGCAGACGATGAAGATCATATTCGTAATGGCATAAAAACATATATAGGGTTAAATAGTAAGGTGATTAACAAGATATATACAGCAAGTAATGGAGCAGAAGCATTAGAGAAAATATTTAAATATAAACCAGATATTATGCTAATCGATGTACAAATGCCTTATAAAAATGGATTAGAGGTCATGAAAGAAGCTAATGAAGCAGGAATCTGTCCCAAAACGATTATTTTAAGCGGCTATGATGAATTTGCATATGCCCAACAGGCTATAAAATGTGGGGCACTGGAATATTTACTAAAACCATGCCGTTCCACTGATATTTTAATGAAAGTAGAAAGACTCGTTGAAATAAAGGAGTCATCAACACCTTCTTTAGGCCATGAAAAAGAAGAAACCCATGGCAATCAAATTGTTAATATGGCTGTCGAATATATTAATGAGCACTATATGGAAAGTATCTCCTTGACTAAGGTGGCTGAAGAAGTTGGGGTTACGCCAGGTTATTTAACAACTTTATTTGCCCAAACCATAGGTGATGGGTTTGTTGACTATCTTAACAAAATACGCATAGACCGGGCCTGTAATTATCTTCATGATGGGCAACTAAAAATATATGAAGTGGCCTATAAAGTCGGGTTTAAAGATGAAAAGTATTTTGCAAGGGTATTTAAGAAAATCACCCAGGTGAGTCCATCTCAGTTTAGAAAGAAAATCAATTAGTAAAGAATTTGCCAAAAAATATTTTAAAATCTCCCAAAAGCATTGCAATATTACTAAAACTGTTGTATGATTTTACTATAGTAAGTTGTACTAACAACTAGGAGGTAATTAATATGAAAAGGTATTCAATTGGTATTGATTTTGGCACGTTATCAGGTAGGGCAGTATTAGTAGATGTTACAACAGGAGCAGAAGTAGGGGCTAGTGAATATGTTTACCCTCACGCCGTAATGGACGAGAAACTACCTTGCGGTAAGCAGCTAGGGACAGACTGGGCATTAGAGCATCCTCAAGATTATCTTGATGTTCTAGGCAACACAATCCCGGCAGTATTAAAAGAGACAGGGGTTAAGCCGGAAGATGTTATTGGTGTAGGAATTGATTTTACAGCCTGTACGGTTTTACCTGTTAAGGCAGATGGAACACCGCTTTGTTTTCTAGATGAATTCAAAGAAAATCCCCATGCATATGTTAAGCTTTGGAAGCACCATGCCGCACAAGACAAGGCAAATAAGTTAAATGAAATAGCTAAAGAGCGGGGCGAAAAGTGGCTGCCAAGATACGGCGGTAAGATTTCATCAGAATGGTTATTTCCAAAACTCTGGCAGATATTAGATGAAGCCCCAGAGGTTTATGATGGTATGGATCGTTTTATTGAAGCCACTGACTGGGTTGTATGGCAGCTAACTGGTGTTGAAACAAGAAATGCTTGTACAGCTGGCTATAAGGCTATTTGGCACAAACAAGATGGCTATCCATCTAAAGATTTCTTTAAGGCACTAGACCCACGTCTAGAAAATGTTGTTGAGGAAAAATTATCAAAGGACATTACACCTTTAGGGGAAAAAGCCGGGGAAATAACAGAGGAAGCGGCCAAACTTACGGGATTAGCCGTCGGAACAGCTGTTGCAGTTGCGAACGTAGATGCTCATGTTTGTGTACCAGCCGTTAAAATTGATGGGCCAGGAAAGATGCTTGCTATTATTGGGACATCTACTTGCCATATTGTTCTAGGGGATAATGAGGAAGAAGCCCCAGGTATGTGCGGAGTTGTAGAAGATGGTGTTTTGCCAGGATTTTATGGCTATGAGGCAGGACAATCTTGTGTAGGCGACCATTTTGCTTGGTTTGTTGATAATTGCGTGCCGGAATCTTACAGAGAGGCTGCAAAGGCAGAAGATATGAAAATCCATGATTACTTAACGAAAAAAGCGGAAACACTAAAAGTTGGCGAAAGTGGCCTTATTGCTCTAGATTGGTGGAATGGTAATCGGTCAGTTTTAGTAGATGTGGACTTAACAGGGATGATGTTAGGAATGACTCTGCTGACCAAGCCAGAAGAGATTTACCGGGCTCTTATAGAAGCCACTGCTTATGGAACAAGAATGATTATTGAGACATTTTGTAAAAATGGTGTTCCCATTAATGAATTTTATGCTTCTGGTGGTATCTCCCAAAAGAATCCTATGGCCATGCAAATATATGCAGATGTTATTAATATGCCAGTCTACATTGCAGGAAGTAAAGAAGGGCCAGCACTTGGCTCAGCTATATTTGGGTCAGTTGCAGCGGGCACGGAAAAAGGTGGCCACAGTAGCGTAGCAGAAGCTGCTGCTATTATGGGCAAACTAGACGAGAGAGTTTACACACCAAATCCGGAAAATGTTGCTATTTATGATCAGTTATTTGCAGAATATCACAAACTACACGATTATTTTGGACGCGGCGATAATGATGTTATGAAACGTTTAAAGAACATTAAAAAAAGTGTTGAATAAAAAAGGGGGAATTGTAATGAAGGACTTAAAAAAATATGAGTTTTGGTTTATAACAGGAAGCCAGGATCTTTACGGTGAAGAGGTTATCAAACAAGTAGGAGAACATTCAAAAATCATCGCTGAGGGCTTTGACGGGTCAACAAAGATTCCAGGAAAGGTCGTTTATAAAGGCGTTGTTAAAACACCTGCTGAGATAACAGCCATTATGGAAGAAGCTAATTTTGATAAAAACTGTGCTGGCATTATAACATGGATGCATACTTTTTCCCCATCTAAAATGTGGATTGCAGGGTTATCAAAATTAAATAAGCCTTACCTCCATTTAAACACACAATTTAACAAGGAAATCCCTTGGGATGAGATTGATATGGATTTTATGAACCTCAATCAATCTGCTCATGGAGACCGGGAGCATGGATTTATTGGTGCAAGGCTTAGGATGCCACGTAAAATAGTTGTCGGTTACTGGGAAGATCAGAAGGTTCAAGATAAGATTGGCAATTGGATGCGTTCAGCTATTGGTGTCAGTGAATCACGTTCTCTTAAAGTAGCGCGTTTTGGCGATAACATGAGAGAGGTTGCTGTAACAGAAGGGGATAAGGTTGAAGCACAAATCAAATTTGGTTGGTCTGTTAACTACCATCCTGTTGGGGATTTAGTTGGCTATGTAGACGCTGTAACAGACAAAGAAATTGATGATCAAATTAAAGTATATACTGATAAGTATGATATGAAAACGGATCATATAGATGCGGTTAAATACCAAGCACGATTAGAAGTTGCTATGACTAAGTTCTTAGAAGAAGGAGATTTTGGGGCATTTATAACAACCTTTGAAGACTTATATGGCCTTAAGCAATTACCAGGTTTGGCTGTTCAACGTTTAATGGAAGAAGGCTACGGTTTTGCCGGGGAAGGTGACTGGAAAACAGCGGCTATAACAAGAATTATGAAGGTCATGTCAAGTGGGTTAGAAGGTGGAACCTCCTTTATGGAAGACTATACCTATCACCTTGAAGAAGGCAGAGAATTAATTCTTGGTGCCCATATGTTAGAGGTATGCCCATCTATTGCATCCACTAAGCCAACCATTGAAGTTCATGACTTAGGAATTGGTGGCAAAGAAGCACCGGCGCGTATGGTATTTGACGGATCAGAAGGTGATGCTATTTTAGTTTCCCTAATTGATATGGGCGGACGCATGCGCATGATCGTTAACGATGTTGCAGCCGTAAAACCACTTCATAGAATGCCTAAGCTGCCAGTAGCAGGGGTTATGTGGGAGCCAATGCCTAACCTTCAAACATCCGCAGAAGCTTGGATTTTAGCAGGCGGGGCCCATCACTCTGTTATGAGTTATACCTTAACAGCAGACCATATGCGTGACTTTGCAGAGATGTTAAAAATAGAATTTATTCATATTAATAAAGACACAAATATCATAGACCTTAAAAAAGAGTTAATGTGGAATGATATTGAGTTTAAAATAAACAACTAAAGTAATCATATCTTAAGGAGACAATTAACCATGTTAGAAACACTTAAAAAAGAAGTTTATGAAGCAAATATGGCACTTCCCAAACATGGACTCATAACCTTTACATGGGGAAATGTATCAGGAATAGATAGGGAAAAAGGGCTTATTGTTATTAAGCCCTCAGGTGTTCCATACGAAGAATTAACCGTAGAGGATATGGTGGTCCTAGATTTAGATGGTAATAAAGTTGAGGGCAAGCTTAACCCGTCTTCAGATACAGACACCCACCTAGAACTCTACCGAAACTTTCCAAAGATTGGGGGTGTTGTTCATACCCACTCCAGATGGGCAACCATTTGGTCCCAAGCGGGCAGGGGAATTCCAGCCTATGGCACCACCCATGCGGATTATTTTTATGGGGAAATCCCCTGTACCAGAAGAATGACCCAGGAAGAGATTCAAGGGGCATATGAACTTGAAACTGGTAAAGTGATTGTGGAACGATTTAAAGGAATTAACCCTAACTTTGTTCCGGCCGTTCTAGTGGAATCCCATGGGCCATTTACATGGGGGAAAGATGCCCATGAGGCAGTTCATAACGCAGTCGTATTAGAAGAAGTGGCTATGATGGCCTGGCACAGGGAAAATATTTCAGGGTCTGTGGCAAATCCTATGGACCAGGTTTTACTTGATAAGCATTTTCTACGAAAACATGGTAAGGATGCTTATTATGGACAAGGCAAATAACAGAAGTTTTAAATAGGTTAAAATAAAAAGAGAGCTGCCCATAGATTATCGGAAGATAAGTTATTCGGTAGCTCTTTTTTAAACCATAACTAAGGAATGGGGCTAAATAGAAAGGGGAGGTATATGAGTACTTATAAGAAAAATATGGTTCAAATAGAACATCGGGGCAGAATGCTCTTTGGCGTTTTATATATGCCAGAACAAGTGAGAAAGTCACCAATTGTTATCTTTTGTCATGGATTTAATGGGACCCATGAAGACTTTGATAAAAACAGTGACTATCTGGCTTCCAGAGGTATTGCCTCTTTATGCTTTGACTTTGCTGGCGGATCTGTCAATTCAAAAAGTGATTTGATGACAACTGAGATGACGATATTTACGGAACAAGAAGATTTGTGTGCCGTAATAGATTATATAAAGCATTTAGATATGATCGATACAAACAATATATTTTTGTTTGGGGGAAGTCAGGGGGGACTCGTGGCGGCTTTAACTGCAGATGAATATCCAGAAGATATTAAAGGATTACTTTTGCTATTTCCAGCATTTTGTATTCCGGAAAATTGGAATGATAGATTTCCCACCATAGCCAGTATCCCAGATACAGTTGAACTTTGGGATGTTACTCTAGGAAGGAAATTCTTTGAAACAATACATGGTTATGATATATTTAATCACATTGGAGAATATAATAAAGAAGTGATTATATTTCAGGGGGATAAGGATGTAATTGTATCACAGGAATATACAGAAAAAGCTGCTAAGTTTTATCAAAATGTTAAGATTGAAATGTTTCCGGGAGAAGGACATGGTTTTTCAGAGCAAGCAAGTCAAAAGGTTATGGAAATGACACATAAGTTTGTAGTGGGTACCAAGTAGTATTGGGATGTCCCTAGGAGGGGGTGATTAGGTGAAGGTTTTAAAGTCCTTATGTAAAAATTGTTTGATACGAGACATGGATGAGGCAAGCTATTTTGAAAATATGTTTGCCTATATCGAAAATTTAGATGAAGAAATAAAAGCGTCTCCTGAGCTTTATGAAGAAAGACTGGCCATATGTAAAACCTGTGAGCGTTTAGTTAGTGGTATGTGCAATGCTTGTGGTTGTTTTGTTGAAATGAGGGCAGCCATTACTAATAATAATTGTCCCTATGACAAGTGGTAAAGTAGCCGTTTATTTTGTTTTCCTAAATTTTAACGGTGTTTTACCATAAGTTTTCTTAAACATTTTTGAAAAGTTTCCAGAATAATTATAGCCAACTTGAAAAGCAATGTCTTCAACACTTATGTCTGTGGTGGATAAAAGATTTGCAGCCACAGTCATTTTCATGTGGTTAGTATATTCCCCAATAGTCATATGATACTGTTTGGCAAAGCCAGCTTTTAATTTTTGTTCACTAAGAAAGACCATCTGACTTAAGGTTTTAATAGTTGGGGGATCACGATAATCAGTTTCGATAATATCATGGGCTTTTTGTATGGCATGAATATCTGTGGCGGTAAGCTTTATGATCCTGTCTTTGCCAATCTTAATGTTGCCATAGTTCATTTGATTAATAAAAGCATTTTTATTAGGATTACTCATTTCGTTGACTAAGATGGCAATACACTCTAAGACCTTGCTTTCTAGATAAATACTGGTTAAGGCATTTTCATAAGCCAAGCTTTGTAGCTGCAGAATGATTTTTATAATCTCTAAAGGGAGATAGGTATAGGTGTAATTTTTAATAAAAATATCTAAATTAAGCATATTGGGAAAGTGGGGTTCAATAATGTTGCGGAAATAATCGTGGTATATGGTTAGCTCAGTTCCGTGTAGGTGTTGACCCTTTTTCCATGTTTGTTTTCCTTTTAGATCCTTTTCAACAACAAAAAAAGAAGAGGGTGTAAAGGCCTTAACTGGGTTGTTTTTAATCTCAAATTCAGTAACACCTTCGTGTAATATACCAAAACGCATTAAGAAATCAGGATTATTAAAAGAGATAGAAAAATCCCTAGGGATTGTGTAATCAGCAATAGAAAAATCATAATAGTCATCTCTTGCGTAGCTAATTAAGTGGCCAAGATGTGGCTTTTTTTTATTGGTATATAGGGTGTAGTGTTGGTTTTTATAACAATCAAATGATAGTAGATTTAAGACGGCAGTCCTAAATGCTAGAGGGGATTTAACTTCCATAAGCGCCTCCTTCTGAGTTATTTAATTATATAACAGAAGATATAAGGGGTCAAGAATATAATGCAATTAGATGTAAAAGTGATGAAGTTAGGTGCAAGCATTGTATTGAGAATGATAATCATGTACAGTTAGCTTTATTGGAAATACATATAGAAAATTTGAGAGGAAGAAAATAATGAAAAAACAAATAAAGAGGATTTCACTGATAAAAAGAATTTTAGTTGCAGGTATAATGGTGGTGGCTTTAACGGGATGTGCAAGTAGCACAGCCACTCCGGCGTTAGAAGGGCCTGGCATTTCAACCATTACAGTAACAGATGTAATGGGACCCGTTGATATACCAGAAAATCCAGAAAAAATTGTTGATTTAAGTGGAAATAGTGATATTTTATCAATTTTAGGATACAAAGTAATTGGGACAGCCAATAGTGATGCCTATGACTATACCAGGTTTCCAACCTATTTAGAGGATGTTCTAGAAGGTGCTACAATCCTTGGATATAGCATGCAAGATACTATGGATATTGAGGCCGTTATGAATTTGGAGGCAGATTTAATCATTATATCCACCGTACAAGAAAAGATGTACGAACAGCTCAGTAATATTGCACCAACCATTATGATTCAACTAGAAGCGTTAGATTGGAAAGAAGATATTAAGGCCTTAGGAAAAGTACTAGGGAAAGAAGATGCGGCCAATAGCTGGATAGAGGCTTATGAGGAAAAATCAAAGACGGTAGAAGAAATGGTTAAAGAAGACTATGGCAGTGATACGACTTATTTAGCTTTCTTGGCTAGTGGGGGTCAGTTTTATATTTTTGATGGGGCAGGATTTGGGAGTGTTTTATATGAAGATATAGGCCTAGGGAAGCCAGGGGGGATGCCAGAGCAAAGTGATATTAGTTTACCAGTGGTAACCTATGAGGGATTAGCAGCCATACAATCAGATTATATATTTGTTATTGCCACAGAGGATGATTTAAAAGCCCTTGAAGAAAATACAATTTGGAACAGCATGGAGGCTGTAAAAAATAATAAGGTGGTTAATTTAGATGCCTCACCTTACTTTAATCAAGGTTATAGCTCAGTGGGAAGAGAAATCTTATTAGAGGAAATCTTGGAGATGCTAAATGGGACAAAACAGTAAAAAAACATTTATATTTGTAAGTACTAGCATTTGTATTCTTATAATTGGCCTAATACTAGCAGTTGTTCTAGGCGTTAATCATATGGGGATAGCCCAAATATGGGATAGCATATTTAATGATAGTGAAACCCTAGAATTAATGCTAATTAGGGATGTGCGTATTCCCCGGGTTCTTAGTGTGCTAATGACAGGGGGTATCTTAGGGATAACAGGTGCCATGATTCAGGGTGTTACAAGAAATCCAATAGCAGAGCCATCCCTTTTGGGGATAAGCCAGGGTGCCACTTTGCTTATAGCAATATTTTATGCGACAGGCATAGCCATAAATACCACCAGTGTAATGGTAGCATCCTTGATTGGTGCTATATTTAGTGCACTTATTGTCATTAATTTTATATCAGGTAAGGCAAAGAACAACTCTGTTACAAAGATATTATTAGCAGGTACTTCTATGAGTAGCTTCTTTATTTCTTTAACAACTATTATAGGGCTCTTATCAAATAGGTCCCAATTGATTGCCTTTTGGGTTGCAGGAGGCTTTAGAAATGCAACATGGGCTGATTTTAGATTGGTCTTTGTCGTAGGAGTAGTTGGAACCTTCATTGGTATGATTTTATCAAAAAAAATAAACATATTAAATTTAGGTGATGATGTGGCCATTAGTCTTGGAGAAAACCCGCAAAGAATCAGGCTCCTGGTCTTTCTTTTAATGATTCCTATGTGCGCAGCAGCAGTAGCTGTTGGAAAAAACATTGCTTTTGTTGGACTAATTGTTCCGCAAATTATAAAAAAGGTATTTGGGGAAGATTATAAAAAGGTTATACCCTTATCCTTCCTACTAGGTGCCATCCTTCTAACCTACTCGGATATTGCGGCAAGAATGATTTATAGCCCGTATGAAACACCCATTGGAATATTTACTGCCTTAATAGGGGTTCCATTTTTTATTGTCATGGCAAGAAAGGAAAAAGGATAATATGAAGAAAAGTAACTTTAACATGATCCTTGGAATACTCATTATTTTACTAGGAGTGGCTATGGGTATTTATTTATCTTGGGGAACCTACGAAATGACTTTCTTTGAAACAATTCAAACATTACTAGGAAAAGGGACAAAACTTCAACAGGCAACAATTTTGCAACTTCGTCTTCCAAGGATGTTAGTTGCCATAGCCGTTGGTCTTGCCTTGTCAACAGCCGGTGGGGTCTTACAAACCATTACAAAAAATGACCTAGCAGATTCAGGGATTATTGGTATTAACGCAGGAGCAGCCCTTGCAGCTGTTATCTTTATTTCTTTGAAAACCCTTAACTACTACAGTGTTTTAGGAGATTTATCAGTTTATGTCCTACCTGTTTTGGCGATTATAGGGGCTGGGGCTTCGGCTAGTCTTGTCTATCTTCTATCTAGTAAAAACGGCATTAAGCCTAAAAGGTTACTGCTTGTAGGGCTTGGTATTAATGCTGGACTGAATGCACTCATTACAATCTTTACCTTTAGGGGTGGTGTTTCAGATTATAATAAGGTCTTGGTTTGGACATCGGGAAGCTTATGGGGGGCGGGATGGCAGTATGTTAGGATTATTATGCCACTTACCATAGGGATGATCATAGTGGTCTTATTAAACCATAAAAAACTAGATGTGCTTAATCTATCAGATGAGCATGCTATTTCTCTAGGGTTAAATTTACAAAAGGAAAGAAAAAAATTCTTAACTTATGCGGTTATTTTAGCAGGTGGGGCGACTGCTTTTGCAGGTAATATGGCCTTTATTGGGCTTATAGCACCCAATATTTCAAGACGACTCGTTGGCGCTTATCACAAAAGGTTTTTAGTCATATCAGGCATGATCAGTATGATTATGATTTTACTTGCAGATGCCGTATCTAGAAACTTGTTTTCCCCAATTGAAATCCCAGCAGGTATTACGATTTCAATTTTTGGCGTACCGTATTTTATATATTTAATGATGAAGGAGAAGTAAATGGATGCTATTAGTGTAGAGAATTTATCAGTTGCCTACGACCATAATTTAATTATAGATCAAATGACCCTATCAATTCCTAGGGGAAAAATGAACATTATAATAGGTGCCAATGGGTGCGGAAAATCAACCTTGCTTAAAAGTATTGCAAGGGTTATTAAGCCGAAAGAGGG
>CAZLPH010000048.1:0-14567 GCA_964561345.1 uncultured Candidatus Epulonipiscium sp. | reverse complement strand
TTCCTTCAGGCCAAACTAAATTTGAAGAAGTTGCAACACCTGGTTGGTCCACAGAAGAATCACAAAAACGTATGGAAAACCTTATTACTGCAAACTATGCAAGTGGTGAAAAATTAGATGCAGTTCTTTCCTCTAATGACTCTGTTGCAAATGGTATTACAAATGCTTTAGTAAGCGTTGGTTATACAGGAGATAACTTCCCAGTATTAACAGGTCAAGACTGTGATATTACAGCTGTAAAGAATATTCTTGCAGGAACACAATCAATGTCAATCTTCAAAGATACACGTACACTTGCAACCCAAGTAGTTGATATGGTAAGTGCAATCATGAAAGATGAACAAGTTCCAGTTAATGATACAGAGACCTATGATAATGGAACAGGCGTTGTCCCTACTTTCCTTTGCGTACCAGTATTCGCAGATAAAACTAATTATGAAGAATTATTAATAAACTCCGGTTATTATACAGCAGATCAATTACAATAAATAGAGTAACTTAATAAATACAAATTTTGGGGGGCAGATTATAAACTGCCCCCCATGTTAGGAGGGATTTGCTTGGGTAGTTTTATATTAGAAATGAAGAATATAACCAAACTGTTTCCCGGGGTTCGTGCATTAGATAATGTGAATCTTCAAGTTAAAAAAGGAGAAATTCACGCTTTAGTTGGTGAAAATGGTGCAGGGAAATCAACTTTAATGAACGTCTTAAGTGGTGTTCATCCATATGGTACATATGAAGGAAGTATTATGTATAAAGGGGAAGAATGTGAGTTTAAAGAAATTAGGGATAGTGAAGAAAAAGGAATTGCAATTATTCATCAAGAACTTGCTCTTGTACCTTATATGACTATTGGTGAAAATATATTTCTAGGTAACGAAAGAGGAACTAAAGCAGCAGTTAATTGGGATGAAACTTACCAAAAGGCAGATAAATTATTAAAAACAGTTGGGTTGAGTGAGTCCTCGCGAACTCTAATTAAAGACATTGGTGTTGGGAAACAACAGATGACAGAAATTGCAAAAGCTTTAGCCAAAGATGTAGAGCTGCTTATTTTGGATGAGCCAACGGCTTCTTTAAATGAGACAGATTCTAAAAAATTATTAGATTTATTATTGCAATTTAAAAAAGAAGGTCTAACTTCTATTATTATTTCTCATAAATTGAACGAAATAGAATATGTAGCTGATAAAATTACCATTATCCGTGATGGTGCTACTATTGAAACATTAGAAAAAGGTATAGATGAGATTACGGAAGATAGAATTATTAAAGGGATGGTTGGCCGTGAGTTAGTAGACCGGTTCCCAAAACGCGAAAGTATTGAATTTGGTCAGGTTAATTTAGAAGTAAAAAACTGGACTGTTTATCATCCGATTTTTACAGAACGCAAAGTAGTAGATAATGTATCGATTAATGTTCGTCAAGGCGAAGTAGTAGGAATTGCAGGCCTAATGGGCGCAGGTCGGACAGAGCTTGGAATGAGTATTTTTGGTAAAAGTTATGGTTCTAAAATAAGTGGTCAGCTTATTATAAACGGTAAAGAAGTTAATTTAAGTAGCGCAGAGCAAGCAATTGCAAATAAGGTAGCATATATTACGGAAGATAGAAAAGGGAATGGATTAATATTATCCAATCCAATTCGTGTGAATACGACAATGGCCAAGATGGATAAAGTTAGTCACAATCAAATTATTGACCTTGATAAAGAAATTAATGTAGCAAATGAATATAAAGAAAAATTAAATACAAGATGCACATCTGTTGAACAAGATGTTGGCAATTTAAGTGGTGGAAATCAGCAAAAGGTCTTACTAAGTAAATGGATGTTTGCAGATCCAGATATTATGATTCTAGATGAACCTACTAGAGGGATAGATGTTGGTGCAAAATATGAGATATATAGCATTATTAACCAATTGGTTTCAGAAGGAAAATCAGTTATCATGATTTCTTCAGAACTGCCAGAAGTAATAGGTATGTGTGACCGCATTTATGTGATGAATGAGGGAAAAATTGTTGGGGAATTAAGTGGGATGGAAGCAACCCAAGAACAAATCATGGCACATATCTTAAAATCAAGTAAAGGGGTGTAAGGATGAATATGAATAAAGTAAAAGATGGGTTAAAGAAAAATACAATGTTGATTGCATTGGTGGTTATAACGATATTTTTTGCATGGCAGACAAATGGAACATTATTAGCACCCCAAAATATTACCAATTTGATTTCACAAAATGGATATGTTGTTATATTAGCTGTTGGTATGCTGCTATGTATTTTAACCGGGGGGAATATTGACCTTTCTGTTGGGTCCATTGTTGCACTAGTTGGCGCATTGGCAGGAAAATTAATTGTTACATATAAGATGAATCTTTTTGTTGCTATTGTAATATGTCTTTTAGTAGGAATTTTACTGGGTGTCTGGCAGGGGTACTGGATTGCTTATACGCGCATACCTGCATTTATTGTTACACTAGCTGGTATGTTATTATTTCGTGGAATCGCCCTTATGATTTTAGATGGCCTAACCATATCACCTTTTCCAGAGAAATTTTTAAACTTATTTAATAGTTTTATACCAGATGTTTTTGGCGGGACTATTAATATTCTAGCGATTGTAGTTGGTGTGACTGCATGTGCCATCTATATTGCAGTGACACTTATGACAAGGTCAAAAAGATCTCGTAGTGGCTATGAAATGGGAAGCAAAAGTCAAATGATCGCACAGCTAATTAGTGTTTCTGTTATGACTCTTGTGTTATCCTATGCCTTGGCAAAATATAAAGGAATTCCTTCAATCCTAATCCTATTAACAGTTATTGTACTTGGCTATACGTATTTTGCATCTAAGACAGTTCCAGGACGTCATTTTTATGCCGTTGGAGGGAATGAAAAAGCAGCAAAACTAAGTGGTATTAATACGGATAGAATATTAATGATTGCTTATGTTAATATGGCGTTTTTAAGCTCTATTGTAGCACTGATCTGTGTTGCCAGGTTCAACTCTGCAGCCCCAACAGCTGGCCAGAACTATGAGCTAGATGCAATAGGTGCTTGTTATGTTGGTGGTGCATCAGCATATGGTGGTATTGGTACAGTTGCTGGTGTTGTACTTGGTGCGATCTTCATGGGGGTTCTTAATAATGGCATGTCTCTTATGGGGATCGATGCCAATATTCAAAAAGCAATTAAAGGATTAGTTCTTTTAGCAGCAGTAGCATTCGATGTTATTTCTAAAAAAAGAGGTCAAACAGCATAAACAATATAAAGTGTGTTAAAAGAAGATGTTAAGGCCCTGAGTTTTGTCGTTAGACTCAAAGCTTTAACATTTTTTTGTTTTTCAAATTATTGGCCTGTGCTAGGGGATTATCATAAGTGCTCACATTCAACAGTAGAAAGACTAGAAAAGGCCTTGTAACATATGAGTATGTATGTTATTATATAAATAATACAAATTGCGCGCAATTTGATTGTACTAAATCGTGAATTAAGGAGGAAAATTATAATGAGTTTAAAAAATAAAGAATTAACCCAATCTAAAGTTTTAGCTGGTATTAATCTAAAGAACCCAATTCTTATGGCACCTATGACTACTTTTTCTGGAAATTTAGATGGAACAGTTTCAGCACAGGAGCTAAGCTACTATAAAAAAAGATCAAAAGATATAGGTGGTGTTATAACAGCTGCTACTTATGTAAGTGAGTCAGGAAAAGGATTTGCAGGACAATTTGCAGCTTATTCTGATGACTTTATTCCGAGTTTAAGAAGTTTAGCTGATGCCATAAAATCAGAAGGAGCAGTTGCTATATTACAGGTTTTTCATGGTGGCAGAATGGCATTAGCTGATGACGTTCCAGGTGGAGAAATATTAAGCGCTAGCCCAGTACCAGCAGAAAGACCCAATGCAGTTACACCAAAAGAAATGACAGAAGAAGAAATAAAGCAAACCATTAAGGACTTTGGCCAAGTGACAAGAAGAGCAATAGAGGCTGGTTTTGATGGTGTGGAGCTACATGGTGCCAATACTTATTTACTGCAACAGTTTTTTTCACCCCATTCTAACCGTAGGGAAGATGCCTGGGGAGGTAATATCCATAAGCGGATGCAATTCCCACTAGCCGTTATAGATGAAGTGAAAAGAGTTGCAAAAGAACAGACAACAGGTGATTTTATAATTGGCTATCGTTTTTCACCTGAGGAAATAGAAAATCCGGGAATCACATTAGAAGATACGCTTAAACTTGTGGATGTACTAGCAAATCAAGATCTAAGCTATTTGCATGTTTCCATTAATGATTTTTGGCAAAGGTCCATGCGTGAATTGGAAGATGATTCACCAATTGTTCCTAAAATTATTAGGACAATAAATAAAAGGGTGCCTTTTATAGGCGTTGGCTCTATATATACAGCAGAAGATAGTCTAAAAGCTTTAGAGTCTGGAGCGGATTTTATAGCCTTAGGGAGAGAAATAATTATGGAGCCTGAGTGGATGACCAAGGTATATGCTAAAAGGGAGTCAGAGATAAGGACTCACTTAAGCCAAAGGGATCAAGAAATGTTAGACATACCAAGGCCTCTATGGGATAAAATCTTAAATACAAGAGGCTGGTTTCCAATAAAATAGTGAATAAGAAAACACACTTTTAAAATAAAGGTGTGTTTTTTTGTTCACTATTTTACGTCGTTATCATAGTATTAATACCTATTAGGATAAAAGTATTGACATAGACCTCAAAAAAGAGTAGAATAAAGTTAGTTAAACGTTTAACTTTATTTAAATAATCAATAACAATGGGGTCTTTATTATAAGATAGGAGTAGCATATGAAAAATATAGGATTGAAATTTGAAGAACACTTTAATAAAACAATTCAAGAGGGAACTGATGAAGAGTTATATCTTACCTTGTTAGACATGGTAAAAGAAAAGATTGCAAAGACAGAGAAGGTAAATGGTAAGAAAAAGCTTTATTACATTTCAGCAGAATTTCTAATTGGCAAGCTACTTTCAAATAACTTGATCAATCTTGGCATATATGATGATGTTAAGGTTGAGCTTGAAAAATACGGGAAAAAATTATCTGATATAGAGGCAGTTGAATTAGAACCATCTTTAGGAAATGGTGGACTGGGACGATTAGCAGCATGCTTTCTAGACTCTATTGCAACACTAGGGTTAAATGGAGATGGAATTGGATTAAATTACCACTTTGGCTTGTTTAAGCAATTATATACAGATAATCAACAAGAAGAAACTAAAAATGATTGGATTACAAAAGATAGCTGGCTTAGGAAAACAGATATCAGCTATGATGTAAAACTAGGAGATAAAAAGGTAAAGTCAGTCCTTTACGAAATTGATGTGGTGGGGTACGAAAACACATCTAATAAACTTAGGCTTTTTGATCTTGAATCAATTGATGAGAGTATTGTTAAGACAGGCATTGATTTTGATAAAGAAGATATTACACGTAACCTAACCTTGTTTTTATACCCAGATGATAGTGACGAGAGTGGGCATTTACTTAGAATATATCAACAGTATTTTATGGTTAGTAATGCGGCTCAGCTTATTATTGATGAAGCAGTTGCAAAGGGAAGTACATTACACGATTTAGCTGATTATGCCGTTGTACAAATCAACGACACACATCCAACCTTATTTATTCCAGAGTTAATTTATTTACTCGTTCAAAAAGGAATAGCTGAAGAAGAAGCAATTGAAATTGTTTCTAATATATGTGCTTATACAAACCATACAATTTTAGCTGAGGCTTTAGAAAAGTGGCCATTAGCTTATCTTGAGAAGGTTGTACCACATTTAGTAGATGTTATTAAAATGTTAGATAAAAGAATTAAGAAAAAATATAAAGATACAGAGCTTGCAATTATAGATGCTGATGATAGGGTGCATATGGCTCATATTGACATTCACTTTAGTTTTAGTGTAAATGGTGTGGCAGCCCTTCATACGGGTATATTAAAAAACAACGAATTAGCAGCTTTTAGTAAGATTTACCCAGAAAAATTCAATAATAAAACAAATGGCATTACATTTAGAAGATGGTTGCTACATGCCAACAATGAGCTAGCAAACTATATGACAGAATTAATAGGAGATGGCTATAAGAAAGATGCTGCCCTATTAAGTAAATTAGAAGAACATTCTAATGACGCAGCAGTACTAGATCGTTTGTTAGATATCAAGAAAAACAACAAACTCAAATTAAAAGACTTCTTATTAAAGACTCAAAATATTGACCTAAACGAAAATTCTATATTAGATATTCAAATCAAGAGGCTTCATGAATATAAGCATCAACAAATGAATGCGCTTTATGTTATTTATAAGTATTTAGATATTAAAGCAGGTAACAAACCAGAAACACCAGTTACAATTATTTTTGGGGCAAAAGCAGCACCTGCGTATACCATTGCCAAAGATATTATTCACTTGCTTTTATGTTTACAAGAATTGGTTAATAATGACCCAGAAGTAAGTCCATATCTAAATGTTATTATGATTGAAAACTATAATGTGACAGCAGCAGAGGCGTTAATTCCAGCGTGTGATGTATCAGAACAGATATCATTGGCATCCAAAGAAGCCAGTGGAACTGGTAATATGAAGCTTATGCTTAATGGGGCACTTACACTTGGTACAATGGACGGGGCTAATGTTGAAATCTTTGAGTTAGTTGGCAAAGAAAACATGTATACTTTTGGGGCGTCAAGTAAAGAGGTTATTTCCCTATACGATAATGAAGAGTATAGTGCTTGGGATATTTATGAAAATGATGCCAGCTTAGGAGCACTAGTGGATTATATTATAGGACCTGAATTAATGAAGATAGGCAATCGTAAAAACCTGTTGCGTCTGCATAACGAGTTAACTAGAAAAGACTGGTTTATGACATTACTAGATTTAGAAGATTACATTACTGTAAAAGAAGGTATGCTAAAAGATTACGAAAACAGAGAAGAATGGGCTAAAAAGATGATTGTAAATATAAGTAGGGCTGGTTTCTTTTCTTCAGACCGTACCATCAAACAATACAATGATGATATTTGGCATTTATAAAGGAGATGAATTATGCGAGTTGCAGGAGCGTTAATGCCAGTAGCTTCCTTGCCATCTGATTTTGGTGTTGGTGATTTTGGGAAGTATAGCTATGAATTTGTAGATTTACTAGAAGAAGCTGGAATAAAACTATGGCAGATACTTCCCCTAAATCCCCTAGGTTACGGGAATTCTCCCTATCAACCGTATTCTTCTTTTGCAGGAGATGAGTTATACATTGACTTGTATGATCTTCAAAATAGAGGCTTATTATCAGAATTAAAGCCATATAATAAAGGCTGGGATAAGGTTGATTATGACACAGTAAGGACTTATAAAGCAGCTTTCCTGCGAAAAGCTTATGAGGCGTATGTTCCAACAAAAGAGTATGAAACGTTTATCTTAATGGATTGGGTTTATGATTACAGTGTCTTCATTTCTCTCAAAAAACAAAATGGGCTAAAGTGCTGGAATGTATGGCCCAAAGAGCAACAGGACTGGATATTAGATAAAAAATATAACTTAGATCATTTACAAGATGACATTAAATATGAAATGTTTCTGCAGTTTGTTTTTTATGATCAGTGGATGAGTCTTAAAAGGTATGCAAATAAAAAAGGCATTGATATTGTTGGGGATATTCCGTTTTATGTTGGGATTGATTCCTTAGATGTGTGGTCAGATAGAGAGAGTTTCTTGCTAGATAAGGCGGGCAATCCTACATTTATTGCAGGTGTGCCACCGGACTATTTCAGCGAAACAGGACAAAGATGGGGGAATCCTATTTATAATTGGGACCATCTTGAGAAAAATAATTTTGATTTTTGGACCAATAGATTAGCATACTGTGGAAAAATGTTTGACATTGTCCGTATCGATCATTTTAGAGCCTTCGATACCTACTGGAAAATACCAGTATCCTGTGAGACAGCCATAGATGGTGAATGGGTAGAAGCACCAGGATACAAGCTATTTGACACCGTATTAAAAAAACTAAAAGGCATTCATATTGTAGCAGAAGATCTAGGTGAACTAAGACCAGAAGTGCTGGAACTTAAAGATCATTACAATTTTAAAGGGATGAACATTGCTGAATTTTCTTTTGGAACTGAAGATGTAAATTTAGGTGCCACCAATGAAATTATGTATACAGGCACCCATGATAATCAGACCCTAAGAGGCTGGTACCAGGCTAAGACCTATGCTGAGAAGAAAAAGATTCGTGAGCAACTGGCAGATTTGGGTTATAAGATAGGGCCTATATCTTGGAGAATGGTTGAATATGCTATTTATAGTCCAGCTGACTATGCCATTATTCCAATACAGGATTTTATTAATTTAAATGATCAAGGCCGTATTAATACGCCTAGTACCTTAGGAACACCTAATTGGGAATGGAAGTTAAAAGATTTCACAAGTTTTGAGAAACAAATTGAAAAAATTAAGGCGCTAATAATAAAGGCAAAAAGAGTTTAAAAGTAAAGGATTTTCAGGTTTTGAGTTGTGATAAGACTCAAGGTCTGAAAATCCTTTTTTGTTGGCTAGAAGATTAATTGGCATGGCTTGAAAGGTATGATATGATATTCATATAATTACAAAAATGGAGGTGCACTATGGTGAAACTAAAGGATATTGCAAAAGAAGCTGGCGTTAGTGCAGTAACAGTTTCAAATGTAATTAACGGCAAGAATAATAAAGTATCAGTGGCAACGATAGAAAAGGTTAATGAAATTGTAAAGAAATATAATTATATCCCAAATGCTACAGCTAGAAGCCTTGTAATAAAGCAATCCAAAATTATTGGTGTTGTTATTCCAAATATAGGCCAGGGTGAAAATTTTTTACGCGATTCATATAATGCGGAGATATTAGGAGTATTAGAACATATCATACGTAAAAATGGCTATTATTTAATGGTGAGATGTGTTGGAAAGGCAACTGAGATTATTCCTACTCTTTCTAATTGGAATGTGGACGGGGTAATATTTCTTGGGATTTTCAAAGAGGATGTCGTAGAAATTCGTAAAAAGATGAGATGTCATATGATATTTCTAGATACCTATTTTGAAGGAATGAAGATTGCAAATGTCGGTGTGGATGACTATAAGGGAAGCTATATAGCCACCCAATATTTACTAAAAAAAGGTCATTCTAAGATTGCATTTGTGGGACAAGATAATAATAATCAAGGTGTTATTCGGGAACGTTTTCGGGGGGTTTCAGATGCTATGTTTGAGGCGGGATTAAGTATTCCAGGGGAAAGAATTTTTGTCGTTGATACCTCTTATAAGCGCGGCATAGATGTGGGTAAAAAGATTGCCCAAATGAAAGACGATATTACAGCAGTCGTTTCAATTTCAGATATACTTGCATTAGGGGTTATGGAAGGACTGAGATTAAGCCATATAAGGATACCGGATGAGATTTCAATTATTGGTTTTGATAATTCCCCAGAATGTAGATATTGTACACCACAATTGACTTCTGTATCCCAAAACATAGAAAGGAAAGCAGAGTTAGCAGCTCGTTATTTGTTTCAGATGATTCGTGAGAATAAGAATATGGTAATAGATGAAAAAATAGATGTTGAAATTGTGGAAAGGCAATCTGTCAGGAAAATATAATTGGCGATAAAACTTATTAGCTAAGGAGTGTTTTTGAAATGTTTAAAGTTGCTATATGTGATGATGACCAAGCAATAGCCTGGCAAATAGAGGATGTAATTTTAAAATACAGCAAAAAAAGTTATTTAAAGATAGATATTGAAATTTTTTATTCCGGTGAGTCTTTGCTAAGCTACATAGAGCAAGACAATCAATTTGATTTAATTTATTTAGACATTGAAATGGGCGGAAAAAATGGTATTGAAGTAGGCAGGCAAATAAGAAAGGTTATGAAAGATTATACAACTGAAATTGTATACATATCGGGAAAAGATGAATATGACCGTCAGTTATTTGATGTTCAGCCTTTGCATTTTATACCCAAGCCAATTAACCCTAACCTCATAATAGAAGATCTAAAGCTTGCTATTAAGCGTTTAAGGAAGGAAACAGCATTTTTTAAATATAACAGAGGTAAAAACAGGTTCAAAGTAGCTGTCCAAAATATTGTTTATTTTGAAAGTGTTAATAGGGAGATTAAAATTGTCTCTACTGAAAAAGAAGATTGTTTTTATGGCAATATGGAAGAAATACTAGCTGCTGTTTCTAATTATCAGTTTATAAGAATACATCGCTCATACGTGATTAATTATAATCATGTCAGTGTCTTTAAGTATGATGAGGTTATCATGTCAAATGGAAATGTATTGCCCATTAGTCAATCAAGACGAAAGCAAATAAGAAAACTTCAGGTGAATGAAGAATAGGAGGAAAAGATGAATATCCATCTGTACGATATTGTATATACTATGGGAAATTTTTTTATGGCTTATATTATATACAAATTTATGTCAATATTTTATACTAATACAAAAGTCAATAAATACATAGAAACAGCTTCTTATATAGCTTATTTTATTTTAATTACACTAATTCATACAACCATTAAAGTACCAATAGTTGTGGCATTAGCTAATGTGGTATTATTGTTTTTGCTGACATTATTATACAGCTTAGAAATAAAGCAAAATTTACTATCAGTCTTGTTAATATATGTAACCCTAGCATGTGCAGAAACATTAACAGTAATTCTAACAGGCTTTATTAATATGGATATATTAAAACCTTATGAATATGACTCTGTATTTGGTATTATTGCAGTTAGGATTGTTTGTTTTGTAGTAATTTTATTTTTTAAAAGTTTTAAAAATCTAAGAAAAGGTTCTTTGATTCCAAGTGCATATTGGATTAGTCTCCTTATCGTTCCTTTAGGAACAATTTTGCTTCTATTTTCCTCACTTTTAGGTGAAAAATTATCAAAACCTTTAACCATCATTGCCATTGCTGCGGTCCTGCTTATTAATGTGACCACATTCTACCTTTATGACTCATTATCAAAGTTGATGACAGAAAAAATTGATAGATGCTTAATCACCCAACAAAACAAATATTATGAAAATCAATTGGAGCTAATGGAAGAGGCTCTAATAAGTACTAAAACAATACAACATGATCTTAAAAATAAAATATCCCCTATTTATACCCTTGCCTTAAATGGTGAGAATAAAGAATTACTACAAAGGCTTACAGAATTAACAAGCTTTTGTGCAATAGAAAAAGAGTATGCAAGTTCTGGCAATAGTGCTATTGATAGTATTATTAATTTCAAATTACAACAAGCAGAAAAAGAAAATATCCAGGTATCTTGTGAAATTTTCATACCATCAGAACTAAATATGTCATCTTTTGATATTGCAGTTATGTTAGGGAATTTAATTGATAATGCCGTGATGGGTATAAAAACCATTGAAACAGATAGGTGGATTGATATAAAGATAAAATATACCAAGGGTCGGCTAATTATTACTATAAGTAATTCTTTTGATGGAGTCGTATTACAAAATGAAGGTATCATTATGACACGAAAAAAGGATAAAGAGAACCATGGTTTAGGATTAAAAAGTGTTGAAACAGCAAGTAAAAAATATAATGGCGCTATGGATATTGGGTATGTAAATCAGAAGTTTAAGGTAAAACTGCTCATGTATGTTTAGTAATCTTAGTTCACTACATTTAACCATACAATTCACTACATTAAGCCATACTAATCAACAAAAACAGATATAATTCAAGATACCAAAGCAATACAAAAATAAAGGGGGGATTGATTTGGAATCTTGGTTAATTAAATCTTGGAGAATGAAGTTTGGGGTGGTACTTGCAACTATGGCACTGCTAGTGACGGCTATGAATGTTAATTCAGCCTGTATGTTGTTTGTACATCAACCTAATTTGCCAGAAGGTGCAAAGAAGTTGAGAAAATTCTAAGGATATTTGTAGAAAGGTTAACGAAGAAGCTTGTGGATTATGATATTATAAAAGACGGCGACAAGGAGATTTATTTGTTTGGCTTTTACCAAGGTATTGTCTTGATCTATAATTATATTACAATCATAGCGATTGGCTTTGCCTTTCATATGGTTTGGGAGAGTATTATTTTTATGGTAGCATATGGTGTCTTGCGTCCTTACGCAGGTGGTTATCATGCGAGAACGCAGTTTAGATGTTATTTGTTTTCAGTATTGATGATGGTGCTAGTGCTTTGGTTCATAAAGCAAATCTCTTGGAATGGTTTTATTTGCTCTCTCATAACGACAGTTGCAAGTCTTCTCATTGTTAAATTAGCACCTGTAGAAGATGAAAATAAGCCTTTAGATCAAATAGAACAATATGTTTTTAAAAAAAGAACGAATCGTATCCTAAGTATTTTAATTGGCTTAACTGTATTATTCTGGTTTCTTGGTTTAAAGCAAATCTCCATTTGCATAACGGTATCACTAGGAACCCTATCAATTATGCTTGTACTTGGAAACATGAAGAATTTTTTAAATGAAAATCATAAAGAAACACAATGATGGTCTCATCATTGTGTTTCTTTATGATTTTTTTATAATTAGGGCTAAATAATTATAGTTTAGGATTGTATTATGATAGAATGATGTTGGAATTAGCAGTATAATTATAAAGAGAAGAAAATATAGGAAATAATATACCTTGAGAAGGAGAATGAAATGACAGCACTTTTACTAATTATCTACATAGCTTTTATTAGTCTGGGTCTACCAGACGCATTACTAGGATCATCATGGACCATGATGCACAAAGAACTAGGTGTATCCATCGAATTTGCAGGTGTGATTGCTTTTGTCATAAGTAGTGGAACAATAGTATCTAGTTTGCTTGCATCAAGAATTATCAGGCGCTTTGAAACAGGAAAAGTTGTGGCAGTCAGTGTTGCCATGACAGCCATTGCACTTTTAGGATTTTCCCTATCTAATTCAATAGGGATATTAATGGTATTTGCAATTCCCCTAGGCTTGGGTGCAGGGGCTGTGGATGCACTTTTAAATAATTTTGTGGCCATTCATTACAAACAACGTCATATGAATTGGTTGCATTGTTTTTGGGGAATTGGTGCCACAGGTGGACCCTTGATATTAGCATTTTTTATAGCTAGCAGTGGAACATGGAAAAGTGGTTATAGAACAGTTGGAATTATACAAGTTATTTTAGTTGTCTTTCTAGTTGTGTTTTTGCCACTATGGAAACGAGCTGAAGACGATACACCAGGAGAAAAAGTAGTAGGAGATGAATTTATTTCAAATCGAAAAGCTTTCAAAATAAGAGGTGTAAAATTAGCACTTTTAACGTTTCTCTTTTACTGTTCTTTAGAAGCAGGGACGGGGTTGTGGGCAGCGAGTTATTTAACGACCCAAAGGGACGTTACGCCTGCCAATGCGGCCCTATGGACATCTATGTACTATGGCGGAATTACCTTAGGAAGATTCCTATCAGGTATCATAGCCGAAAAAGTGGAAAGTGAAAATCTTATAAGAGGTGGCTTAGTGATTATAGCTTCCGGGATCCTATTAATTGCGCTTCCTCTGCCAAGCCTATTTTGTATGATTGGTTTAGTTTTGATAGGCCTTGGATGTGCACCTATATATCCTGGTATGATTCACTTAACCCCATTACGTTTTGGTAAGAAAGCATCACAGGCTATTATTGGCCTATCAATGGCTTTTGCATATATTGGCACGACAGTAATGCCTCCCTTGTTAGGCGCAGTTTCAGGGATCTTAACACTAAAGATCTTTCCCTATGTATTACTATTATTTACCATAGGCATGTTTGTCGGGAGTGAACGGTTAAGAAAGATACGAGCATAAGTATAAGCAGATAACTAAAGCAAATGGAGAAGGGTCCTATATTCAAGCATTTGTTGAGAATACAGGTAATTACGCTATAGGATATGAGCAGGTTAATTATATAGATGTTTTAGGCCGGTATGAGGCAGATGCCAACTTTGTATTATCCAGAGGCATTATGGATGATGTTGGTGGTTTATTTATGCCACAAAATCCAATAACAAGAGCAGAGTGTGCAAAGATGATTACAACAATTATGAACGGAATTGCAGATGGTAAGATACAACTTATTTCAAGAGAATAACTGATTAGAATAGAATTAAGTTCAAAAACTAGATACTTTTCATTAGAAAAACTTTCAAAACAAATAGGGGGTTCGTTAATTCGGATCCCCATTTACTTATCAGATTTAAAACTGAAAATAACAACGGTTAATAAAGTTAAAGAAAAATTGACATCAATAAATGTGTATAGTATACTTACGTTAGGTTAATCGGTTAACCTAAACTGGAGAATATATATGATGATTTTTGGCATTTATAAAGGAGATGAAATATGCGAACTGCAGGAGTACTAATGCCGGTTGCCTCATTACCATCTGATTTTGGTGTTGGCGACTTTGGTAAATATAGCTATGAATTTGTAGACATGTTAGAGCGTTCTGGAATGAAGATATGGCAGATACTGCCACT
>CAZLPH010000047.1:13166-14604 GCA_964561345.1 uncultured Candidatus Epulonipiscium sp. | reverse complement strand
GCTGTTAAAGATGAAATTAGATTATATGATTGAAATACAAATCCTATGTACCGTTGCCTAAATTTAGCAAGTTGAACCTCATTTAGTTTTTCAACTTTAATATTCTTTATAGCAATTGTGCCCCTTGTTGGTTTTTCTAAGCCGGCTAGCATATTTAGAAGTGTTGATTTACCTGATCCTGATGTTCCAAATAGGCAGCATATTTCTTCTTCCTTGATTTCTAAATTAATATTATCAAGAGCAACTATGCGCTCATCACCCATACGATATACTTTGCGTAGTTCCTTTATCTTAATAATCTTTATCACCCTTTCTTAATTATAATATAATTCTTTATAACAATTTTATTATACAACATTTTCATCTTGCATTTGTGACAAGTTTATTACAATCTAATGTAAAAAATAAGACACCTACAAATGTAAGTGTCTTATTTGAGTATTTTCTCTAATATATCACAAATTTCCATATCCAATTGTTTATTCATACTTGATTTCATTGTTCTTAAACTTTCTGCAAACGGAACCGCCACCTTATAAGGTCTTTTGGAACACATAGCATCAAAAATATCTGATATGGTACATATTCTCGTATTTATTGAAATCTTATCTCCCTTAATACCTAAAGGATAACCAGACCCATCTAACTTTTCATGGTGGGTTAAGATTATTTCTTTAATACGCGGACTTAGGTGTCTATTGTCTTTGACAATATTGTAGCCTTCAGTAGGATGCTCTTTTATTCTATCGAATTCTTCTTCTGTTAAACTTGCTGGTTTATCTAAGATTTCTGATTTTATTTTCATTTTACCTAAATCATGTAAAATACACCCCATTGCCGTTTCATATACTTGGAACATAGGCAAGCCCATTTCTTTAGAAATCATAATGGCTATAATGGTTACATTAACAGAGTGTTCATATGTATATGTATTATATTCCCTCATATAATATATGTTGTCTATAATGTTTTGACTTTTTAACACTTCATTCATAATATCATATACAAACTTTTCAAATTTATAGGTATTTATACTACCACTTTTTTGAAATCTTTCAAATTGTCTTGTCACTAACACTTGGTTTTCTCGCTTAATAATCTCTGAGTTAAATTCTTTTTTAGGAATTAAGATATCTTCCTCTACTTCATCTTTAATATAAATATCATTTATGTCTAAGCTATGTAATTTGGAGAAATAAGTGTCTTTATAAATAGCCCCTTTAGCTAGCCACAAGGATCCGTTATCATCCCAGACTTCTTGTGCTAATATTTCTCCACCTTTTAATTTGCCAATTAGCACACGCTTCATCTTATGCCCTCACTTCTCATCTTATGTATATTCACGTTTAAACACTTTCTATTTTACTTTCTTTTAAGTAAAAAATCAATCATAAACTTCCTTTTTTTATCCTTGTTTACTCTTACCCTGTTTATTATA
>CAZLPH010000047.1:0-13066 GCA_964561345.1 uncultured Candidatus Epulonipiscium sp. | reverse complement strand
TATTATATCACATAATGCTATATTATGGCTGCCGCAATCTAGCATTATCTATAGCCGTTTTGGCACAAAGTTTTCCGTATCCCCATGAGGGATCTGGAAATATTATCCCAAAAACATCCCTTCTAGCCCCCCTTAGCAAGTATGCTTTTAGGGATTCCCCATATAAAAAGGGGTTATTTCTCTTGGTAATCCCCCATTCCATCATAAGGGCTGCTGTCCCTGTTACATGAGGGGTTGCCATACTGGTCCCGCTCATTCTGGTGTAGCGCCCCGTATTGCTTGTAGATTCTATATTGACCCCCGGGGCTACAAGGTCTGGCTTGATTACCGAATCCTCCCTGCCAAATCCCCTGCCTGAAAAAGGTGCTATTTGCCCT
Source organism: uncultured Candidatus Epulonipiscium sp. (assembly GCA_964561345.1). GTDB lineage: Bacteria > Bacillota > Clostridia > Lachnospirales > Cellulosilyticaceae > JAAYSX01. The sequence goes on along the minus strand of CAZLPH010000047.1, from coordinate 12,689 downwards.
GTGACTGAGTTATAGGCTCCCACACTAATAACCCCTGGAGCTGTTGATGGGGTCGTTAGGGTTGTTACGGGGGTGGGATTTAACATGCCTGTTTCTGGCCCTGTTTGTTCTCTTGTAGGCCCCCAAACATTATAGCGTCCATCAACAACGTCTGTACCGTAAAGGGTTACTGTCCAGACCCCGGCATCTATGGTCCCGCCCCCTACACCTTCTAAAAAAACCACAATTTCTTCATCACCATTTAGGGGCGATGGGGGTGTAAAGACAACAAATATCTTTGTATTTCTTATAATCAAGGACCGGCCACCTTGCCTTATTGTAAATCGCCCAGTTTTTTGACCACTTGGACTGGTAACTTCAATTTCAAATATATCAATAAAACTCTTCCAAATGTATAAATAATAAAAACTTTCTCCCTCTCCAATAACAAATTGAAAAGAATCACTAGCGCCCTGGGAAACTACACCAGATGAATGATTAGAACTGATCCCCTCGTTACCTGTGGCAACCACAATAGATGTTTTCCAAAAACTAGACATCTCTTGTAGAAAAAGTTCTAATAAGGATTTTCCATCATGAGAGCCTTCGTTCATTCCCACACTAATGTTAATGGCAACTGGCTTTCCTAGCTCCCTCGCCTTATCTATAATATACTTTGTGGCGGTCATAATTTCAACTGTTCTAACAAAGCCTTCTCGACCTGGCTGTCCAAGCTTGACAATGATAAAATCAGACTCTGGGGCAGCCCCTATGATATTGCCATTTGAGGCCCTACCATTTCCACCGGCTATTCCTGCTACATGAGTGCCATGGCCTGCGTAGTCTTCTAGAGGCACAATGGCCAGTTGTTCTTGCCGTGTTGGTTGCTCTAAAGCTTTGTTAATCTGCTCCCGGCTATATTCTGTTCCTATTTTATAGCCTAGTGGCGGATCTCCTTGGATATTTTGATCCCATATGGCATCAATTCGCGTACTACCATCCTCATTTCTAAAATCAGGATGGCTATATAGTATGCCTGAATCAATAATACCTAAAATAACACCTTGTCCTTTCAAATTATAAGGCGCGTTATTATGAACATCAGGGATACAAGAAGCAACCATGTTTTGAGTATATGAATAGACCATTTGTTTTGGGGTTTCTATATATTCTACCTCTGTATAATTAGGAAGATTTCTAATGTTTTCCCTTGGAATTGTTAAAATTGCAAATTCTGTCGTTAAAACTTGAGCCAAGCCCCCCTGCTCTTTGGCAATTCTTTCTATATCACCGTTATATTTCACAACCACTTCCCAGTTCTCTCCAACACCAAACCCCAGTGCTTCTCCTAAATTTGGTGTTGTAATACTGGGGAACTCCTCAAGAATATTTAATAGGCCTCCTAGTTTTTTTTCTGCCACCTAAATCCTCCTATCTGTTTATTAAATTTATAAGGGTATCCTCTAGGCAAAATGCCCCGTATCCCCACGTCGGGTTAGGGTAGATAATATCTGTTACAAGTCTTCTGGTATTTCTAATTAAGGCAATACGCAGACGGTCCCCATATAAGAAGGGATCGTTTCCATTTACTACTCCCCACTCCATTAGCAGTGCCGCCCCGCCTGTTACAAAGGCTGCTGCAATACTTGTTCCTGTAACCGGACTATAGCCCCCCTTATTATCGGCTGTTATGATATCCATTCCCGGCGCTGCAAGTCCTGGTTTTATGCGTTCATCTCTTGTAAACCCTCGTCCCGACAAGGCTATAACTTGATTGGTATAGGGACTAAAAGCTCCCACACTGATGGTGGCATAACTAGTCGCTGGAATGGTTAAGGTTGTGGCGGTGATGGGTTGTAAGAAAATTGTGTCGTATCCTGTTGTTTCCGAGGTGGCCCCCCAAATATTATAGTCACCACTAATAATAGATATACCATAAATTACAATGGTCCATATACCAAAATCTATGCTGCCATCTTGAGATTCCATAAAGACAGATATTTGTTCATCTGCATTTATGGCTGAGGGCTCTGAAAAATTAATGAATACATTGGTCTTTCCTACAGAATATAAGATGTTATCGGTTAAGCCTGAGATACGATCTGTTTGTTCTCCCGTTGGTCCTTTAATCCTTATTTCAAAGGTATCTATAAAACTTTTCCACAAATTGAAGGCATAATATTCTTGATTTGGGTTTATAACAAACTGAACTTCCTTTTGTTCATCTTGTTTTAGGGTACCTTGTGTATGATGTGCTTGATTGCCTTGATTACCAGTGCCAACGATAATATTACATTTCCATCTTACTGCCATTTGATCAATAAATATTTCAAGCAAGCTCCTTCCATCATGGCCACCTTGAACCATCCCAAGGCCTATGTTAATGGCAACTGGTTTATTAAGTTCAATGGCTTGGTCAATGATATATTTAAGGGCCCTCATTACTTCTAAGGTTCTTGGAAATGACCCTTCCTTTTCTGTTCCTATTTTCACAATGATAAACTCTGCTTCTGGTGCTACGCCAACTTCTCCCCCATTAGATAATGTGCCATTACCACCAGCCACCCCGGCAATAGCTGTGCCATGACCTACCACATCTATGCTTGGGACAATAGAGAGCGTCTCTTCTGTGGTTGGCGCCATTAGGGCTTGATTTATTTGTTCTCTATTATACTGGGTGCCTAGGGAAAATCCAATGGGCGGATCACCACTAATTGTCTGATCCCATAAATATAGTATCCTTGTGGTCCCATCTGCATTTCTAAAGTCAGGGTGAAGATAATCAATACCAGAATCAATCATGCCAAGGATAACCCCTCTGCCCAGAAGATTATAGGGCGCTTGATTGTGAACATTACTAAGACATGCCTTTCCGTAGCTTTCACGAAGTATATAAAACATTCTTTTTGGAAATTCAATGTATTCAACTTCAAAAAAACTAACAAATTCTTCAATTCTAGATGGGTCTATTACAATATTTGCAAAATCTTCATTTAAGATTTCCACTTTAGCCCCAACAGTTTGTACTGGTATCAGAATATCACCATGATATTTCACAATGATTTCCCACTCCTGCCCTAAGGTTATGCCCGTGTTTTGAGTAAATATTGTACCCATTGAAGAATTGTAGAACCTAAGTGCTAATTCAATTTCTGCATCCATTTTACTTTCATACGCCAAAGCGCCTCACCTCCTAGGATGTTTAAGCCATTTTTAACTCAGATCAAGGACACCATATCCACTTGATGGATTTGGATATAATACCGTTGACTGCCGCATCACTTTATCCGCCAAAATTGCTTTCATAACAATGGTATTAGCAAGCTCTTCTCCCTGTATTACTTGGTTTTGATATACAAGAGACGTTATCCCCACAGTAATGGCACTAGCAGGCGCTGTCCCTGATATGATGCCCCACTCATTAGCTGGTAATGGGCCTGGTATCTCTGTGCCATCTACAATATAGTCAGGACTAGGTCTATTATCCCTTGTAAAGCCCCTCCCTGAACTTGTACATGCTGATTGAGATTTAGGGTCATAACATCCTATGGCTATCACGCCTACTGCTGTACTTGTATTAAACAGAGTGGTAAAGGGGTCATCGGGCAAGAAGACTGTGCCCGGTAAGATCATTCCTGTTTTGGGAATCCATATATTATAATGTCCCTCAACCACAACAATCCCTCTAACTCTTATAATCCACTCACCAGATATAGGGTTGTCAAAACGAAAGCGAATACGCTGGCAACCTGTATCATTATCAAATTTAATACCTTCAGACCATACAGATGATGTTTCAGATAACACATATTGCTGGGATTTATTTAACATAATTGCTTGTAAATTTTCCCCTACTGATTTCGGAGCCGTTAATAAGACATCTATTCTATCTCCAAATCCTGCCCATATTTCACCAATAAAACTTTTTTGCCCTTGGGCTATTACAAGCTTGATTTCCTGCTCCCTTTCATCTTTTAAATCTCCTGCTGCATGATGATTTTTATTGGCCTCGTCTCCTACTGATAATACCGTAGCGATGCCAGGGTTTGAAGAATACCTAGAAATAATAGAATCAAGTACGTTGGTACCATCATGGGGCCCACTGTTGGTACCCATTGGTAAACAAATAGAAATAGGCCTTTGACTTATATTGGCAACATTCGCCATAAATTCAATGGCAAGGGCAACATCTAAAGCTGAAAATCCTAATGGGTTACTGCTGCCATGGAAAAGTGTCTGGTGGGGATCATTGGCCGGCTTAAGTTTCACAATGACCAGCTCTGCCCCTGTGGCAATACCTTTATAGCTTCCTTCTTCGTAATTTGCAGCCCCTGCTGCAATACCTGCTAAAATTGTGCCATGGCCCCATTCATCCTTGTGGGGAACGATTTCAAAAGGATCAGCATTTTGTAACGCCTTATTAATCATCTCTTTGTCATAGACACTACCATAGCCATAAGGTGATTGGTTTCCTATGGTTTGGTCCCATATACTAGTAATTCTTGTTTTTCCATCTAAATTTATAAATGCTGGGTTGGTATAGTCAATGCCAGTATCAATAATACCAATTAATGTCCCCCCTCCATCAAGGTCTCCTGAAGGGGTCAAAATAGTATTTCTTTCAAATTTCCAAGGCCTAATACTCAGTGGCTCATTTCCTAAAACAAAGGGGATAACACCTAAAGCCGTTTTTCCTAAATTATCTATAAAGATTTGTTCAATTTCCCGTCGGGGTCCTCTAGCCCCCCAATAAGGAAAAGCAAGTGGGTATAAAGTCGTATTTGATTGGGGTATAATTATTTTTTCTAAATCAAAGCTGTTGTAGACAATAAAGAGATCTATTATGTCATCCTTTGCTATAAATTCATAAGGCACCCCTATATAGCCTGTGTATTCTTCTCTTGATGCCCTAAAATCCACCTCTATTAAGGACTCTACTTGGCCAAGTATCTGTCTTAGTTGACTTAAGTAAGGATTTTGTGTCCTGCACCCTATAGTGGTTGAATAACTCTTGTTGATATCTTTGATTTCTTTGGTAAGGGCTTGTAATTTCTCTGTCAACTTCTTCATTTTGACCCCCACTTCTTATTCTATAATGGTACTAATATCTAATAAGCCATATCCCCTAGACGGATCTGGGTATGTTATGGTCGGTTCTCTTTTAACCTGCTCTATTAACAGTGCTTTCATGGTAATGGTATTGGCTATCTCTTCCTCTCTTATCAATTGATTTTCATATATAAGTGATGTTACACCAACTGTAATAGCACTGGCTATAGATGTCCCTGTTGCACTCCCCCATTTTTTACCTGGCATAGGCCCTGGTATATTGACAGCTGGCACCATAAAATCTGGCTTAACCTCATTTCCCCGGGCAAATCCTCTACCTGAGCTAGCTGTTGGAGAGAGGGACCTCTTATCATAAGAGGCCACGGTTATGATTCCTTTTGATGCACTTGCATTATAGATAGTCGTAAATGGATCCGCCGGGGAAAGAACTGTTTCAGTTAGAATCATCCCTGTTTTAGGAATCCATATGTTATATCTCCCCTCAAACACAACAATTCCTTTAATTTTAATGGTCCAATCTCCAGAAATAGGATTATCAAACCTAAATCTAATAACCTGAGATCCTGTATCTGTATCAATTTTACTTCCTTGAGACCACACAAATGTCGTATTACATACTTTATAATTTTGGGCTTTATTTAAGGACATTACTGTACTTTCTATGCCATCATATTTTGGCGAGATTAGTGTAGCCTCAATTCGGTCTCCAAAGGTAGCCCAAATTTCCGTTATAAATCCTTTTTGTCCCGGTGGAATTGTAAGTGTAACCTGGTGCTCATCTTTCTCATTTAGGTTACCAGATGCATGATGAGCTTTATTTGCTTCTTCCCCTGCTGATAAAACCACAGCCACACCTGGTTTTTCTGCATAACCCGTAATAATCGTATCTAAAACTGCTGTGCCATCATGAGAGCCGCTGTTAGTCCCCATTGGCAGGCAAATAGAAATAGGTTTTTGATACTGATTGGCTAAAGTTGATAAAAATTCAAAAGCCCGTGCAACATCCAAAGCCGAAAATCCAAGAGGATTATATCTACCATGGTAAATTTCTTGCATTTCTGGTGTTGCTGGTTGTAGCTTTACAACTAGAATTGAAGCTTCTGGTGCTACCCCCTTATATGTTATTTCTGGGCTGTTACTATAGCCGGCTGCAACACCAGCTAGCATGGTACCATTTCCCCACTCATCTTTATGGGGGACTATCTTAAAGGGATCAGGGCTTTTTAAAGCGGTGTTGATTATGGCCTGATTATAAATTGTCCCATACCCATAAGGTGATTGATTTCCAATGGTTTGGTCCCATATGCTAAGAATCCTCGTTCTTCCTTTGTCATCTATAAAAGCCGGATGGGTGTAGTCAATACCTGTATCAATAATGCCAATGAGTGTGTCCGTCCCCCTAAGATTTGTGGGCGTATTTAAAATTGATGCCATCTTAAAATGAGTCGGATTCGTATTGAGGGGCTCATTTCCTAAAATGTAAGCCAATGATCCTGTTATTAATGTGGCTGGATACCCCTTTAATAGCTCTTTAATTGCTGCTATGGCTCCTCTTACACCAAGGTAGGGGAAAACCAAGGGATATAAACTAGCCGTTTGTGGTGTTTGGATGGTTGAATCTTCTGCAACATTATTATAGATAATAAAAGCATCTATTTCTGCTTCTTCTGAGGCAAATGCATAGGCAAGGTCTAGTGTTCTAAATTCTCCTGGCTGTTCCACACCACAAGCTTGCCTATGGTTACTGTCTTCTTCATTATTTGTCATCCTGTTTTTAATGTAATAGGTTCTTAGTTTTTGACCATATAAAAAAGGATCTTTCTTTTTTATAATCCCCCACTCCATAAGAAGTGATAACTCCCCTGCCACCCAGCCACCATTGATTGAAAGAATAGGCCCTGTGTTTAGGCGTAAGTTTTCTTCTAACCCCTTACTAGTAGTCTCTAGGTTACTAACAAGGATTATTTTTCCCACAAGGGACATACGACTAATTATTTCCCGTATAAAACCCCTCCCCCTACCGCCTCCTATGCTTAGGTCAAAAGGGATATAAATTACCAGGGGGTTTTTCTTTTCCTTTGATTTTCTTATAATAAAGCGAACTGAGCGTATAAGATCTGCTGTATTAAACACATCCTTTTCCCAATTCACCAAAATAATGTCACTCTCTAATGCTAGGCCTTTATTACCCATAACTAGATCCATACTCTCATAACTATATGTCTTGTTTTTCATATGTACTATGTCACTTTTAGTGTATTCTCTTCTTCCATCGTGTATACAAATAATACGACTTTCGCCATTAAGGGTCGTGTAATGCTTATTATTAAACCCCCTTTTATGGCTAATCCAGCCCACTGTAACACCTTTTCCAGTGCCTTCTTGCTTTCCTTTTCCGATGATTTTTTCTTTGTTTATCTCATCATCAACTTGCCAGATAGGTTTGGATTCTTCTATATATTCTATTTGCCGCAAACCTTTTAAATAAGCAAACGCCTTATCTTGTGTTTTTATAATAGCGTATCTTTCATCTATCAGATCATACAGCGTATCTGTTTTTTGTAATGCTTGTGATAACTCACCATGATACCGGATAATATACTCTTTATAATGACCCATAATACCCCCTTACGGATTTTGCGAAAACATGTTTGGATCAAGCAAGCCGTAGCCTCTAGACGGATTGGGATAGGACACTGTCTGCTCCCTAATTAAGTGTTGCACCAGGACAGACTTCATCATAGGCGTATTAAAAAGGTCTGTTTGGGTTTGCTTTTGCCGCTGATACATAAGGGCACATATGCCTGCTGTAATAGCACTAGCTGGAGCCGTTCCTGTTATGGTGCCAAATTTGTCCTGGGGAAGAGGCCCAGGTATATTAACCCCTTCTACAATAAAGTCTGGTTTTACACGATTATCTCTTGTTAACCCTCTTCCTGAAGCCGAACAAGGCGAGTATGCTGCTTTGTCATAGCACCCCACAGTAATCACCTGCTCGCTAGAACTTGAATTGTAGATGGTTGTAAATGGGTTAGATGGTGAAAGAATGGTCCCAGGGGAAAGCATACCTGCTTTAGGAATCCATATATGATAGGTTCCATTGATAACCGTCATCCCCCTAATACTTAAAACCCACTCCCCTTGGGCTGGATTACCCAGATGGAATCTAATGATTTGACAGCCTAATTCTGGGTCTATCATGGTTCCCTCTGTCCATATATGACTTTTATCTCTAAATTCATAATCCTGGGGATCATTTAGTAATATTTTAGACAGGGGCGATTGGCTAATAGCTTCTTCCGTTGGATGCCCTATTAAAACCTCAATTTTATCACCAAAACCAGCCCATATATCTATTAAAAAACCACTTCTCCCTTGGGGTATGATTAATTTAACCTCCTGAAAAGGGTTCTGTTTTAAGTCTCCCGCAGCATGATTTCCCTTATTTGCCTCATCCCCTCCAGCTAGTACAATAGATATTCCCCTATTGACAGAATAGGCACCTAAGATGTTGGTTAGGGCTTCACTGCCATCATGAGGACCTGTATTTCCTCCCAGGGGGAAGCACAGAGAAATAGGTTTTTTAAGGTTTGCTGCCACATTACATATATACTGGACTGCTAGTGCCACATCTAATCCGGAAAATCCTAGAGGATTATAAGTTGCATAAAACATTTTTTGTAAGGCCATTGGTGCTGGCCTTAGTTTGACAATAACAAGCTCAGCTTCTGTTGCTACGCCAGTGTATCTTCCCTCCTTATACCAGGCAGATCCTGCGGCTATTGCTGCTAACATGGTGCCTTGGCCCCATTCATCCTTATGAGGCACAACTGAAAAGGGGTCTGCACTTTGCAAGGCTTTATTGATGGTTTCTTTTAGGTAGACCGTTCCATCCCCGTATACAGTATCTTCTCCTATGGTTTGGTCCCATATAGCCTGGATTCTTGTTTGTCCATTACTATCTATAAAAGCTGGATTTGTATAATCGATACCAGTGTCTAAAATTCCTATTAAGGTACCTTTACCTGTAAACTTTTGTGGTTGTTTTAAGATAGATGATGGTTTAAAGTCCAAGGGTTTAATATTTAATGGTTGGTTACCTAAAATAGGGGCTAGGGCTACTGTGGTAAACGCCTTAACAGACGCCTTGATAATTTCCTCTATGCCCTCTAAGGTGCCTCTTATACCAAGATAAGAATAATCTGGCGGAAAAACAATGGTGCTACTATTTTTCTTTACTTGATCTTTTGTGTTAACATTGTTTAATGTGACAATGACATCTATTACGTCATCTTCTTTTGCTAAATGATTTACAACCCCAAGGTTTCTTAACTTTCTTATGCTTCTTGCCATAATACACCTCTTACTTCGTTATAACAAAGCTAAACTATTGAGTAAATTTAATCTTCCATACCCCTCAACCGGATTTGGATAAACAATCCCTTTTTGCCGCGTTGCCCCCCTTACTAATATTGCACGTATTGTATTTGTATTCATAAAGGTCAAATTGCCTTCTATTAGTCCCCATTGAAACAGCAAGGCTGCTGATGCTGCTGTTATGGCAGCACTTGCCCCTGTTCCAGTTAGGGCCGTGTAGCCTCCCCCTACTTGTGGTACCTTTATATTAACCCCTGGCGCTATAAGATCTGGCTTAATAACCTCTGACCTAGTTGGTCCCCGGCTTGACCCTGCAAACATACTTTTATCAATATTATCATAGGCTCCCACAATAATAGCCTCTGACTGAGTGGCCGGAATGGTTAGGCTCACAAAGGGGTCTGGCTGTAAAAACCTAGTGGCAGGATTTAGAAATCCCTCCTTAGGTAGCCACGCATCATATCTTCCATCTACGATATAATCGCCATATATTGTAAATGTCCAAATACCATTGGTAGGCCTATCTAGTCTTACAGTTATTTCTTGGGCACCATTTCTAGGATCTGGGTACTGGTAGATTACTGTAATAATTGTCTCTTCTAAGGGTAATTTGGCTCGCTCTATCCCATTTGGTGCCGCTGGAATCCGTTCGATAATCCCCCCTAGTGGACTCCTGATGGATATGGAGAGCTTATCAGGGTTATGACTCCAAATAATCAGTTCAAACCCCCTTTCCCCTTCTGCAACATTAACTTCAAAACTATCACTAGGACTTGCAACTAGTGTTCCTGAATAATGATGGCCTGTATTAGATTCATTACCTGCTGCCGTCACCAAACAAATACCCCTAAGGGGAGAAATTTCTGACAAAACTGATTCTAGAATGTTGGTCCCGTCATGGGGGCCATCATTAGACCCAATGGCTAAGCATATGACCATTGGCTTAGCTGTTTCCCTTATTGACTGTATTAAATACCTAACCCCAAGCATAATATCGTTTGATTGACAGGCATAGGCTCCTTCATTGATAAAATAATAGCGTCTTAAGTTTTCATTGGCTGGCTTTAATTTAACCACATAAAGTTCTGCATCTGGTGCCCCGCCAACATACTCATTAGCGCCACTTCTATCATACCCTGCCGTAATACCTGCAATAAAAGTACCATGCCCATTCGCATCTCTACTAGGCACAACACTATATGGATCAGGACTCATAATCGCTTCGTTTATTTGTTCCCTTGTGTATTCCGTCCCATAGTTAAACCCTCTTGGCGGATTCCCCTCTATGGATTGATCCCATAATCTTTGAATCCTTGTTGTACCATCTTCATACTGAAAGACACTGTTTGTATAATCAATTCCCGTGTCTATAATACCTACAACGACACCTGCTCCCCTAAGTTCCCCATAAGGATAGGTATGGAATAGTAGAATACCTGCCTCATCTAGTGCTTCCCTGGCATTTAAGCCGTATAACAAGGGTAATGTTACAGATGGCGGTGGACTAATTGTCAAAAACCCTTCTCTTTGAGCTTGGGTGATTTTTATACTGGCATACCTTTGGTTTATAATCTGAAATGCCACATCTGGAAACCCAGCTAACCCTTCACTTAAATTCCCATAATACTCTAATATATAATCTTCTATCTCTGCACCTGTTGATATGGGTAATAATTGTTGTCCTAGAGACTGCATAGGTGATTTTCTTCCATATCCCTGAATATTATTATGCTGATTTGGACACATAGTATTCCTCCTAAAGCAAAAGCTCAAAATCTTTATAGGCAAGATTTTGAGCTTTTATCTGTTATACGAATTGATACTATTATTTATATGCAAGTGGTATGTAATATAGTTATACTTTAGCATTCTCTTCCGTATTCTCTTATAATGGTATCTATTTTTCTACTAGCTTCTGATTTTGATAGACTCTCCACATCTTCTTTTAAAATAATCTTATGGGCAGTTAAAAGATACCTTAAAAATCCTTTTTGCCTGGCAGTTATGGGGCTTTGCTTTGGAGCCTTCCATGCCATCTTACGGGGGGCAAAATATTCTGGCCCTTGGTCATAAAAATCCAAAATCAGATGTTGTAATAACTCATGGGTTGCTTTTGCATCATGAAAGGCTCTATGGGCAGAACTAAGGTCGATCTTATAATACCCACATAGGTCCCCTAGTCTCCGGCTAGGAAGGTGGGCTAAAAATCTTCTTGAGAGGATTAATGTGTCAATGGCACGCTTTTCAAAGGCATAACCTTGCTTATTAGCTTTTACCTTCAGCATACGGTAGTCAAAGAGTGCCACATTGTGCCCAACAATTACATGATCTTGACAAAACCTTAAAAATTCCGGTAATACCGCTTCAATATAAGGGCAGTTTTCTACCATATGGTGGTCAATCCCTGTTAGCTTTTGAACATAGTCTGGTATGTCACTTCTAGGTTTAACTAAGGCCTTAAATGTGTCTACTATTTCACCTTTAACAGTTTTTACAGCACCTATTTCTATAATCTCATCCTTCACAGGTTGTGACCCTGTGGTCTCTAAGTCAAGTACGATTAATTCTTCTGGTATATACATAAGGCTCCTTTCCAAAGGATAGTTTTCAAATTATCCCAAAAATATCTTGACATCACAACATACTACATGTAGTATATAGAATGTATTGGGCAACCACATATTGTATTAATGTGATAAATTTATAATAACACTTGGGGGTATACATATGACATGTTATGTAATAAAACGGGATGGCCGAAGGGTAGAATTTGATCAGTCAAAAATACAAAACGCCATATCCCTATCTGCAAATGAGTTAAACTTACAACTAGACGTTGATGAAATTACAGGTTTGGTCTCAAATAATATTGCCAAACGCAATATCTCAGAAATTGATGTTGAGAAAATCCAAGATTTAATTGAAGATACACTAGATGATCTAGACTTAAATCATGTTACTTTCGCGTATTCCAATTACCGAAAAGAGCGGACACGTCTTCGTGATATGAAATCCGACCTAATGCATACAGTCCATACCATTGGTATTGAAACTGACCGTGACAACGCAAACGTTGGCAATAACTTTTCATCAAAGCTACTACGTATTGCTAGCGAAACAAATAAATGGCATAATCTATCAAAGATGCCTAAGGAACTTGCTAAACGCCATGAAGTCGGGGATTTGCATTATCATGATTTAGATAGTTATAATCTTACTACAAATTGCTTACATATTGATACTGGCGATTTGCTCAAACGTGG
>CAZLPH010000046.1:12015-14844 GCA_964561345.1 uncultured Candidatus Epulonipiscium sp. | reverse complement strand
AGTATTTTTTTGGATAAATCTAGAATTAAATGGTATAATGGTAGAAAGACGTCAACATTAATATACCAAGGAGGAATAAACATGAAATCATTGAATGATTATTTTAAATTGCAAAATGGTGTTAAGATTCCATGTATAGGGTTTGGGACGTATCAAGTGGAAGAGGGAGAAATGGCAGTGTCAATTGTAAAGGAAGCTATTGCCCAAGGATACCGCCATATTGACACGGCGGCAGGTTACAAGAACGAGGAAAGTGTTGGGATTGCTGTAAAGGAAAGTGGTATTGCTAGGGAAGAGATTTTTATTACCAGTAAGCTTCAGAACTCCCATCATGGCTATGAAAATACCATGGCTGCTTTTGAAGAAACCATGCAAAAGCTGGATATGGATTATCTTGATTTATATTTAATTCATTGGCCGAATCCGAAAAAATATAGGGATGAGTGGCAGGCGGCTAATGCAGGAACATGGAAGGCTTTTGAGGAATTATATAAGGCTAAGCGCATTCGTGCCATTGGCATTAGTAATTTTTATCCCCGTCATATAGAGGAGCTTATGAAAACAGCGGAGATTGCACCTATGGTTAATCAAGTTCGCCTTTGTCCTGGCGATAGCCAAGATGAGCTTGTTGCTTATTGTAAAGCACAAGATATAGTAGTAGAAGCCTATAGCCCACTTGGAACTGGATTGATTTTTGAATCACCAGAAATGCAAAGGATTGCACAAAAATATGAAAAAACCATTGCACAAGTGGCACTTCGTTGGAGTATGCAAATGGGCTTTTTACCTTTGCCAAAATCAGTAACCCCATCTCGTATTAGAGAAAATGCAGATATTTTTGGATTTGAACTCTCTAAGGAAGATATGCAAACTATTTCGGCTTTAGAAGGTATTTGTGGCTATGCTAAAAATCCTGATACAACCACATTTTAAATCTCGTCCATGTTAAAAGAAATTTCTATTTTATCGACGCTTGGTTTTAGGTGTGTTAGCTTGACACAAGCTGAGGTCAACATCTTTTTGGATGCTTGAACAATGGGGGTGTCAGCGTATTTATCGCTAAGGTATACGATTTCTTTGATTCCAGACTGAATAATGGCTTTTGCACATTCATTGCACGGAAAAAGGGCCACAAAGATTCTAGCACCTTCTAGAGATACCCCTCTGTTGTTGAGGATTGCATTAAGCTCGGCGTGAACCACGTAAGGGTACTTTGTATCAAGAAAGTCTCCTTCGCGCTCCCATGGGTACTCATCGTCGGAACAACCAAAGGCAAAGCCGTTATAGCCAACTGAAAGGACTCTGTTAGTTGGGCTTACGATACAGGCCCCAACTTGTGTTCCTGGATCCTTGCTTCTTTTTGCAGAGAGTAATGCAAGTCCCATAAAATAATCATCCCATGAAATATAATCTTGTTTTTTCAAAATAGTCACTCCTTATATCTTTGTATTAGTTTGTTTTAAATTAAATACTATCCTAAGATTATACATTAAGAATGTTAATAATGTCGAGGACAACCCGTTAAAAGAAAAATATTTACTAGCAATAAGTTAGAAAATAGTATAGAATGTACAATGGAAAGAAAATAGTTAGAAGAATAAATATATTTAGGGGGATTGACAATGAAAAAAAGGTTTATGTTATTTTTATCGTTAGGCTTGATATTGGTAAGTGCTATAAGCGGGTGTGCTGCAAAGGTTGGGGGCCAAGATTTTAAAGCAGAAATATTATTTAGTGGCTCATCAACTTTGGCGCCAGTTATTTCGACCATTGCTGAAGAATTTACAGAAGAATATAAGACATGGGACCAAGTGGATTCAGACCTCCCAGCCGAAGAGATTGCTATCTTTGTATCTAGTGGCGGATCAGGGGCTGGTGTTAAGGAAGCCATTGAAGGCACCAGTGACTTTGGTATGTTAGCAAGAGAAATTAAAGAGGAAGAAATAGAAAATCTAGGAGAAGATATGCAAGCTTTTACCCTTGGCATTGATGCCTTAACCATTTCAATCAATCCAGAAAATCCGTTGAATGACATAAAAGATGATCTTAGCTCAGATGAAATTGCCAAAATATTTTCAGGTGAGTATAAGTTTTGGGACGATTTGGATACTAGCTTAGAACATAATGAGATAGTTGTTGTTATAAGAGATTTAGGTGGCGGGGCCCACGGCGTATTCCAGAGCAGTATAATGGGTGAGACAGAAGTTAGGACAGATGCCATACAAGCACCTTCTATGGGGGCGCTTGTAACCAAAATAATTGAAAATAAAGATGCTATTGGCTATGCTTCTTTTGGTATGGTTCAGCAAAACCAAGGGGCCCTTATTCCTTTGAAAGTTGATAGCGTAGAGCCAACAGTTGAAAATATCGTTAATGGGTCTTATAAAATCTCAAGGCCTCTTATTCTGGTTAAAAAAGGTGCCCTTAGTAAAGAACAAGAAGCATTTATGGATAGGGTAACATCTGATCGAGGGTCTGAAATCATTGAAGAAATGGGCTTTGTTCCAACAAAATAAAGTAGGGTTATATTAAAGGTGGTTAAATGAAAAAAACAACAGAAAAACTATTTAGCGCTATTATAAAAATATTAACCGTAACCTCTTTATTACTCATTGTTTTTATTGTTATCTTTATATCTAAAGAAAGCATAGGTTTTTTTAAAGAGGTGTCTATTCTAAGATTTATACTTGGAAAGACCTGGAACCCTTTAGGATCAGTGGATAAGCTATCTATTTTGCCAATGATACTGGGGACACTTTATACGTCTTTGGTTGGGATTATCATAGCCGTGCCTATAGGTCTTGGTTTTTCTGTTGTTTTATCAAGTTA
>CAZLPH010000046.1:1824-11915 GCA_964561345.1 uncultured Candidatus Epulonipiscium sp. | reverse complement strand
TTATGATGGTTATTGGTAACGCTCCCCTAATGCCTAAGCTTCTTAAAAAAAACCAAACAATTCCCTCTCTTATTGCCCTAGAAATGGGTATGGCAGAGGTTGGTAGTTTGCACTATCATGCTCTTTTTGCTTCTGGTTTTATCCTTATGATGATGTTACTGATGATTAATATAATATTACATCTGATTAAAGGGAAAATTGATTGACAATGCGTATAAGGACGGATAAAATGAGTGAAAAAATCAAAGAATTTATATTTAAACTATGGCTAATCGTAAGTACTCTAGTAGTGCTTACGATTATTGTCTATATTTTTGCTTATATCTTTAAAAAAGGCATAGGCTCTATTAATTTAGAATTTATATTTGGCAAACCCAAGGGGATGCCCATTGGTTCAGAAGGTGGGATATTTCCAGCCATTGTAGGAAGTTTATCCCTTACTGTTATAGCTTGTCTATTGGCTTTTGTATTAGCTATTTCAACAGCTATTTATACGGTTTTTTATTGTCAGTCAAAAAAAATAGAAAGTATTATTCATTTAATTGTACAGTCCATGGCAGGGGTTCCATCTATTATCTTGGGTTTGTTTGGTTATACCTTACTTGTCTTGAATTTACGATTAGGTAGATCTTTGCTATCTGGTGGGATTACTTTAGGGATCATGATTTTTCCTTATATCCAGATTAGGGTCGAAAAAACCTTTAGAGAAGTGCCAAAGCATATAATAGATGCTTCTTACGCCTTAGGGATGTCTGAAGCCTATACTATTTTAAGACTTGTACTACCTTTATGTAAGGGGGAAATCATCTCGGCCATAACCATGGCAGGTGGATTTGCAATGGGAGCAGCAGCGCCGATTATCTTAACAGCAGCAGTTATGTTTGCCCCAGTACCCAAGTCTTACTCGGCACCAGTAATGGCATTGCCATACCACCTGTATATGTTAACGAGCCAGGGAATATCCTTAGAAAAAGCCTATGGAACGGCCCTAGTCCTTATTATGGTTTTGCTTATTATAAATATAAGTGCTGCATTTTTCAGTAGAAAGGAAAGGGGTGACAAGTAGATGGCTATTCTTAAGATAAAAAACCTATTTGTAAGTTACGGAGAAAAAGAAGTGTTAAAAGATTTATCCATGGCCATAAAAAAGAATAAGATTACAGCCATAATAGGGCCATCAGGCTGTGGAAAATCAACCTTGCTGACAGCTTTAAATTTGATGCTAGAAGAAAATGGTGGTAATTTTAAAGGAACCATACAATTCAAAGATAAAAATATATTAGCCTATGAAAAAGATCATATTAGAAGAAGTCTGGGTATGGTATTTCAAAAGCCTACGCCTTTTCCCTTTTCTATTTATAAAAACTTAAGCTATGCCCCTATTTATTATGGAACAAAGGATAAAAAGCAATTAGATTATATTGTAGAAGAGGCTTTGAAACAAGCAAATCTTTTTAATGAGGTTAGTGAAGAGTTACATATGTTAGCCACCAAGTTATCAGGAGGCCAACAGCAAAGACTCTGTATTGCAAGGGCCTTAACGGCAAAGCCAGAAGTTCTATTATTAGATGAACCGTGTTCAGCCTTAGATGTTAAAAGCACTCAACACATAGAAGAGATGTTACTGAGATTCTCCAAGGACTATACAATTATTATTGTAACTCATAATTTAGCTCAGGCTAGAAGAATATCAGATGAGACAGCTTTTATACTAGATGGGGAATTAATAGAGTATGGGGAAACACAAAAGGTGTTTGAAAATCCTAAGGATAGCCGGACGAGAGAGTATATTCAAGGAATCTATGGTTAGTCGTTGAGGTTATTTTAATTATAATGGGTATTGACAGAAGTATTTAAAGGCTGTATATGGACGGTTTTTTTCTTGCATTTAGAAGGTTATTTATGGATGATACGGTTGTATGCCTAGTGTATGGGAGGAGTGGGACATGGGGATTAATAACATCATCTCCTATTTCATGGATACCAGCATATAACGCCTAAGAAGTAATTAATTGGTTGTTTAGCCCCAAAAGGTAAGCCTTTAGATTAATAAAAGTGGATTATGAAAGGATGATATCAATGAAATATGTAAACCTAGGTAAGTCAGGAATTGAGGTATCCAGGTTATGTGTAGGATGCATGAGTTTTGGTGATCCAGCTAGCAAAATGCATGCTTGGACACTTAATCTGTCAGAGAGTGAAGAGATTATAAAACACGCTTTAGATCTAGGAATTAACTTCTTTGATACAGCCAATTGTTATTCAGCTGGAACGAGTGAGGAATATCTAGGGCAGGCTATTAAAAAAAATGTTTCTCGGGATAAGGTCGTAATTGCGACAAAGGTATATTTTAATGAAGGGAATCTTTCTAAGGAAGCTATTCAAAGAGAAGTAGAAGCTTCTTTACAAAGATTGGGAACAGATTATATAGATTTGTTAATTATCCACCGTTTTGATTATCATACACCTGTGGAGGAAACAATGGAGGCGCTTCATAAAGCTGTTCAATCTGGAAAAGTTCGTGCCCTAGGTGCATCTGCCATGTACGGCTATCAGTTTGCTAAGCTTCAAAATACGGCTGAGAAAAATGGATGGACAAAGTTTGTATCCATGCAGAATCATTATAATCTTTTGTATCGTGAAGATGAGAGAGAATTGATTCCTATTTGTAAAGAGCAGGGAGTAGTACTAACGCCCTATAGTCCCCTTGCAGCAGGAAGACTAGCCCGTGCTTGGTCAGCGGAAACCTTACGCAGTCAAACAGATACCACGGCTGTGGGAAAGTATGATAGCACTAAGGGGTCGGATATGGAGATTGTGCAACGTGTGGCAGAATTGGCAAAAAAATATAATTGCACAATGACTCAGATTGCATTAGCATGGCAGTTTGCAAAAGGTGTAGCATCCCCACTGATTGGTGCAACAAAAGCAAGGTATTTTGATGATGCAGTGGGGAGTTTTGATATTATTTTAAACAGTGAAGATAGTATGTATCTTGAAGAATTATATGTTCCACATAAAATTGTAGGCGCCTTATAAGGGCGGTCTATCATGGAGGAAAGATAAAAAACCTTAATGCATTTAGCATTAAGGTTTTTTAGTGTATAAACATTAGGTAACTAATAAAATAAAGTATTTACACAACTGATCAATCTACAGTCTTAATATGCTTATCCCTATAATTTTTGGGGCTAAGGCCATAAGTTTGCTTAAATATCTTTGAAAAGGTAAGGGGATTATCGTATCCGACCTTAGCAGCAATCTCTTGGATTGGGAGACAGGTATTTAAAATTAAGGTTTCCGCTTTTTTAAGTTTATAGTGAATCAGGTATTGTTGCGGGGGAACACTTAACTTGTTTTTAAAAATAGACGTTAAATAGGAACGATTAATACCAATATATTTTGCAATATCATTGACTGTAATGTGGTCATAGTTATATTTAATATACTGCAAAGCATATTCAACATAGGCATCACTAGAGTAATCGTATCTCTTATTTTCAGTTTTCAAAGTATTTTGCGCTTCTATTAGGTTGCCTAAGATCTTAAATAAGTAGCCTACTCTTTTGATCTCATTAGCAAAGGTGAGCTCGTTGGTGTCTAGTATTTTTTGTACAATGGGGAAATATACTTTTGTAGGAACGGTAGAGGTAATAACAGGGCTGTCGGCTGTTAAACCAGCATAGCTTAAGTAAGTTTCAGCTTGACTACCATCAAAGGTTACCCACACATACTCCCATGGACTATTGTCATCTGATGAGTACTTAAAAGGAATGTTTTTCTGGATGATAAAGATATCATCCTTCTGGACAGGATATAAAATATTATTAACTTTTATGATCCCTTTACCATTTAGGATAAAATGAAGGTGATATTCATTTGGGATTTTATGATCATAAGAATATCCTGGAGGGCATTTATGGTGTCCACAATGAACTAAATATAAATCACGGGTTTGTTTTTGTATATTTCTTAGACAACGAAATCCAGCTACGTTCTTATAAGTTGTTGATTTATCCATGAGATTTGGCTCCTTCTATGTTGATATGTAAAGTGATTATATAATATTATACTATAAAATGAGATACAATGTAGGACTAATTAACAATTAAACAACATAATGCTATGTAAAAGTCACATTAATCTATTTAAGACACAAGGGTTTTATGGTAAAGTTTAAGTATACAAGAAGATGATATATTAATTATATCAACTATATGATCAATTCAAAGGGGGAATTTGTATGAGATTTAAAAAATTAGCAGTTGCAGTACTTAGTTCAGTAGTGGCTTTATCATTAGTAGCTTGTGGTGGGACTAATCCAGTAGATAAAACGGATAGTGCTACGGAACAAAACACAGAGCAAACAGAAGGAGAAGCAGAAGTTTCCAAGGAAATGTTGAAAGTAGCAATTTGGGATAAAAACCAGGAACCAGGACTTACCAAGATCATGAAAGATTTTGAAGCGGAAACGGGGATTAAGTTTGGCATCCAGGTGACACCTTGGGAGCAGTACTGGACCATGCTTGAAGCAGGGGCAACAGGTGGATCTCTACCAGATGTGTTTTGGATGCATTCTAATGAAATTGCAAAGTACTCAGAATATGAAATGTTACTAGATCTAACAGATAGAATAAGTTCTAGCGATAAAATTGATTTGGATAAGTTTCCAGAAGAGATTGTGAAGATCTACAATTGGGAAGGGACTCAATATGCAGTACCTAAAGACCTAGATACCATTGCTCTTTGGTACAACAAAACAATGTTTGATGAGGCGGGACTGGCATACCCCAATGCTGATTGGACCTGGGATGATTTCAAAGAAGCAACAAAAAAGTTGACCAAGGATGATGGAAGCCAGTATGGCTATGCCATAAGACCATCTAATAACCAGGACGGATGGTATAACATGGTTTATAGTATGGGCGGAGAAATTATTTCGGAAGATAAGAAAGCTTCAGGATTTGATAAAGAAGGAACGATTAAAGCACTTGAGTTTGTAACAAGTATTGTTAAAGAAGGATATATGCCAGAGTATGAAATCATGGCAGAGAATGCACCTGAAGCATTGTTTGAAGCTGGAAAAGTTGCTATGATTACCATGGGATCATGGATGTTACCAGAACTTTGTAATAATGATTATGTTATAGCCAACGGAGATATTGCCGTATTACCTAAAGATGCTATAACAGGGGAAAGGGTTTCACTCTATAATGGTCTTGGTTGGGCTGCGGCCGGAAATACCAAGATGCCAGAAGAAGCATGGAAGTTAATTGAATACCTTGGTTCACAAGAAGCACAACAAAAACAATCTGACTTAGGTATTGTTATTTCAGCTTATGAAGGGACAACAGATAACTGGGTAAATGCTTACCCTGACTTTAATCTTCAGGCGTACTTAGATATGATGGATAATTTAGTGATCAGACCTTATTCTAAATCCACAGTAAGATGGGAAAATATGACCAATGAAAAATTAGTAGATACTTGGGCGGGTAACAGAGAAGTAAAAGATGTTGCAGTAGAGATTACAGAAATAATGAATGCAAACCTAGCAGAAGAAGAATAAAGAGCAAATTTAAAGGGCAGGTAAGTCAAAATACCTGCCTTTTATAACCATATTAAGAAAAGGAGATGAAGAAATGGTTAGAAATAAGGAAAAAATAAAGTATAGCCCCAATGAAAGTATTTGGGGGTGGTTATTTCTATTACCGACGATACTTGGTTTGATGATCTTAAATATTATTCCTATCTTCCAAACAATATATCAAAGTTTTTTTAAAACAGGCGCCTTTGGTAGGGGAAATGTGTTTGTAGGATTAGAAAACTATCAAAAAATGTTTGCAGATGCAAGTATATGGCAGGCTTTGCTGAACACTTTCAAGTATGCCATTATAGAAGTTCCCTTATCTATTATGATAGCCCTTATGCTAGCGGTATTGTTAAACCGTGAAATTAAAGGAAGAACTATTTACAGAACTATTTATTTCTTACCTATGGTAGCAGCCCCAGCAGCCGTAGCCATGGTATGGAGATGGTTATATAATTCGGAGTTTGGATTATTAAACCATTTATTGAATTCTATTGGGCTCAAGTCGGTTAACTGGGTTTCAAATCCTAAGATTACATTTATCTCAATAGCAGTGGTCGGTATATGGTCTGTTATTGGATACAACATGGTGCTTTTTTTAGCGGGATTACAAGAAATACCAAGGGATTATTATGAAGCTGCTGAAATAGATGGTGCAAATGGAATAAGACAATTTTTTGCAATTACATTACCCTTGATTTCACCAACTATGTTTTTTGTATCAGTCACCAGAATTATTGGTGCAATGCAGGTTTTTGATAGTATCTATATGATGCTAGATAGAACAAATCCAGCACTTCCAAAGACGCAATCCCTGGTATATTTATTCTATAAATATTCATTTGTAGAATCTAATAGGGGCTATGGATCTGCAATTGTTATGTTGCTGCTAGGAGTTATTCTAGTGATTACAGTGATACAATTAAGGTTGCAAAAAAGATGGGTAAAATATAATTAAGGAGGAATAGTATGAAAAAACAGCAACAGCTCAGTACAATAATAATACATATATTCTTAATGATTGGTGTTGTAATAATGATTGTTCCATTTGCTTGGATGTTTCTGACATCATTTAAGACCATATCAGAATCAACTCAAATGAATCCTTTTGTTATTTTCCCATCAGAATGGCGATTAGATGCATTTAAATCAGTTCTGAGTAAAATGAACTTTTTGAAATTATATTGGAATACGTTTGTTTTAATACTTGGGCGGGTTATATTTGCAGTATTAACAGCAACTATGGCAGGATATGCTCTAGCTCGTTTAGAGTTTCCTGGAAGAGATCTTGCTTTTGGCCTTGTCTTATTTCAAATGATGGTACCAGCCCAGATTTTTATAATACCCCAATATTTAATGGTTAGTAAACTTGGAATGCTAAATACTCATTTTGCCCTTATTTTTCCAGGTGTTGTAACAGCATTTGGGACATTTCTTTTAAGGCAGGCCTACATGAGTCTCCCTATAGAATTAGAAGAAGCTGCTAGATTAGATGGGTGCAATATTGGCCAGACATTTTTATATGTAATGGCGCCTCTTACAAAATCTTCTATGGTTGCATTAGGAATTTTTACAGCCTTATTTGCCTTTAAAGATTTAATGTGGCCTTTGATTGTAAACTCCGAGCAAAGCACCATGCCTTTGTCGTCTGCACTTGCAAAATTACAAGGTCAGTTTACAGCTAACTACCCTGAACTAATGGCAGCGTCGTTATTAGCAGTTATTCCAATGGTTATTATTTATATGATATTCCAAAGACAGTTTATTGAAGGTATCGCTACATCAGGTGGTAAGTTATAAGACTAATAGAAAGGAAGTATAAAATGCCTATTATATATCATGAAAAATCAAAACAATTTCATATTTTCAATAAAGAAGTGAGTTATATTATTGAGGTTATGGAGAACAATCAGCTAGGAAATTTATATTATGGAAAGAAAATAACAGATCAGGGGTCCTTTTCATATCTTCATGAAGATATGAAAAGATCTCTTTCGGTATTTAGTTGCCCAGAACCGTCTATTTTAACCTTGCAGTATACAAAACAAGAATATCCTTCTTATGGAACAGGAGATTTTAGGTATGGGGCCTTTACCATAAAACAAGAAAATGGTAGTAAGATTACGAATTTTGAATATGTGTCACATGTTATATATGATGGAAAGAAAAAAATAGAGCCTTTGCCAGCTACCTATGTGGAAAAAGACGAAGAGGCAACAAGTCTTGAGATTACTTTGCATGATAAAGTAATAGGGGCAGATTTGATTCTTACCTACACCATATACGAAGGGTTGCCTGTTATTACAAGGCATACACAGTTTGTTTATAATGGTAATGAGAAGATTGTACTGACGAATGCTATGAGTGCATCAGTGGACTTACCAGATAGAGACTTTGAAATGGTGCATCTGTCTGGGGCTTGGTCAAGAGAGCGTTATGTTAAGACAAGAAAGCTAGAACAAGGGGTACAATCTATATATAGTATGCGAGGTGCTAGTAGTATTGAGCATAATCCCTTCCTTGCCTTAAAGAGAAAAGAAACCACAGAACACCAAGGGGAAGTTTATGGCTTTAGCTTGGTATACAGCGGTAGCTTTTTAGGTCAGATTGAAGCATGTACACATGATATGACAAGGGTTATGATGGGCATCCACCCAGATACTTTTGAATGGCCTCTGAGTCCAGGAGAAAGTTTTCAAACACCCGAAATAGTGATGGTTTATTCTGATGAAGGTTTAAATAAAATGAGCCAGTCATACCATGAGCTTTACCGTACAAGGTTAGCAAGAGGGGTGTGGCGGGATAAAGAAAGACCTATTTTATTAAATAACTGGGAAGCTACTTATATGGATTTTGATGAAGAAAAAATCTTAGGGATTGTGACTAAAGCAAAAGAAGTTGGCGTCGAGTTATTTGTATTAGATGATGGTTGGTTTGGCACAAGGGATGATGATCACCAAGGACTTGGAGACTGGTATGTTAATACAAATAAGCTCCCCAATGGCATCTCAGGACTATCAAGAAAAGTTGAAGAAATAGGGATGAAATTTGGACTATGGATTGAACCAGAAATGGTTAATAAAAATAGTGACTTATATAGGGCGCATCCAGATTGGCTTCTTTCTACACCTGATCGTTTTGAAAGCCCAAGTCGCCAACAACATGTCTTGGATTTCTCTAGAAAAGAAGTCGTGGATTATATTCATAGTATGATTAGAGAAGTTATAAAGGAATCTAAAATTTCTTATATCAAATGGGATATGAATCGCTATATAACCGAGTGTTACTCGAGAACAGCTAAACCAGAAGAGCAAGGAATGGTAATGCATAAGTATATTCTAGGGGTATATGATTTATATACAAGACTAATCGAAGAATTTCCAGAGATTTTATTTGAGTCTTGTTCAAGTGGTGGTGGTAGATTTGATCCAGGCATGCTGTATTTTGCCCCACAAACATGGACTAGTGATGACACAGATGCGGTTGAACGAATGAAGATTCAATATGGTACAAGCTTTGTGTATCCAGTTTCTAGTATGGGGGCTCATATATCAGCTACGCCAAATCACCAATTAGATAGGATGACACCTTTAAGTACAAGGGGAAATGTGGCCTTCTTTGGGGCTTTTGGATATGAACTTGATTTAAACGCATTGAGTGAGACAGAAATAGAAGAAGTAAAAGAGCAAATTAAATATTATAAACAACATAGAAAGCTCATTCAGCAAGGAACATTCTATCGTATAAAGAATCCATTCGAAGGAAATGATACTGCTTGGATGGTTGTTTCAGAAGATAAAACACAAGGGGTAGCTGCCTATTACCAAAGGCTTAACAAGGTAAATGCAGGCTTCCTAAGATATAAGCTTACGGGACTTAATCCAAATATGTTATATAAAGTAACAGCTTTTGGCAGAGAAGAGGCTTATTATGGGGATCAACTTATGAATGCTGGGCTTGTGATTAATCGAAAAGAGTTTGCAAAAGATGTTGGTGATTTTGCATCGGTTTTATTTAATATAGAAAAAGCATAAAATAGATGAAATAGGAAAAACATAAGAAATAAGAAAAACATAAAATAGCTGCCTTGGCGGCTATTTTATGTTTTTCTTATAAAAGTTTAAAAAGATATTCCTTATATGATATACTAGAAGAAAATACTTTATAGAAAAAAGGGGGAATTTATAATGGACAGAGTCAAAACTGCATGGATTAACGGTATCTTTTTAATTATTACGCTTATTATCAATGGCTTAGGTGCTGCCGGGTTAATCAATGGACTTTCCCAAAAGGAAATTTCAGACAAATACCTGACTTTAATTACACCAAGCCCGTCTACATTTAGCATATGGAGTCTTATCTACGTTTTACTCATAACAGCCATGATTGTGATGATTGTTAGAAAGACTGATAACTACTACCAAAATGCCATAGATGAGATAACAATTTTATTTAGACTATCATGTATCTTAAATATTGTCTGGATTGTTTTGTTTTCATA
>CAZLPH010000046.1:0-1724 GCA_964561345.1 uncultured Candidatus Epulonipiscium sp. | reverse complement strand
TATATCTCAACGGCTACGGCTTATTTCCAGAAAAAGACGTCTAATAAGAAGGGTATAAAAGGATGGCCAAGTGCCATCCTTTTTCTATCCTATAAAATATGACTTGACAATAGAAATGAATTTAGTATAATTAAATTGAATACAATCGAAATGTAAGATAGATAATTAGGAGGAAAATAAATGAGTATATATGACATAAATTTAAAAGATACAAATGGGGCCGATACGACCCTAGAAGCCTACAAAGGCAAGTTACTATTAATTGTAAATACAGCGACAGGATGCGGCTTTACACCCCAGTACGAAGGCTTACAAAAGTTATATGATGACTATAATGAACAAGGGTTTGAAGTCTTAGATTTCCCGTGTAACCAGTTTGGCAATCAAGCCCCAGGCAGTGATGACGAGATTAACAGTTTTTGCAGCCTTAACTATGGCACAACCTTCCCGCGGTTTGAGAAAGTTGACGTCAATGGGAACAATGAATCACCCCTCTTTACATTTTTGAAACAAGAAAAGGGTGGAACACTAGGATCAAAAATAAAATGGAATTTTACTAAGTTTTTAGTGGACCAAGAAGGAACTGTTGTTAAACGCTATGCCCCAACACATACACCGGATAAAATAGAAAAGGATATTATTGCGCAGCTCAAATAGAAAGGATAGCAAAAAGACATGGCAGATACCGTTTTAAAACTAGAAAATCAACTATGTTTTCCTTTATATGCGGCTTCCAAGGAAGTTGTGAAAAGATACAAGCCCCTTCTAGATCCCCTTGGCCTTACCTATACCCAGTATATTGCTATGATGGTCTTATGGGAGCAAAGGAGCATTAATGTAAAGTCTCTTGGCAGGCACTTATACCTAGATTCAGGTACCTTAACGCCTTTGCTAAAAAAAATGGAATTACAAGGATGGGTCACAAGAAATAGGGACCTAAAAGATGAGAGAAATGTGATTGTTACTTTAACGGAAGAAGGGGAAAAGCTTAAAGCAGCAGCAGCCCATATACCACTTGAGATGAGTAAGTGTATCTCCCTTTCTCCCCAAGAGGCAAAACAACTCTATGGGCTCTTATACAAGGTCCTAGGCCAAATAACCCCCCTATAAAGGAGGCAATTAATAGATGACATTACAGCAACTTAGATATGTGGTAACAGTAGCCGATAAGGGAACCATTAGTGAAGCGGCCAGGGAACTGTTTATTTCACAGCCTAGCCTCACCAATGCAATTAAAGACCTGGAAAATAAAATGCAAATTACCATATTTAATAGGACCAATAAGGGCGTGGTCGTATCAAATAGAGGAGATGAATTCTTAGCTTATGCCAGGCAGGTTCTTGAGCAAGCTAACCTTCTAGAGGAAAAATACTTAAACGTCAAAAAACAAAGTCCAAGATTTTCTGTCTCCACTCAGCATTATTCTTTTGCCGTCAATGCGTTTGTAGATGTCATTGAGGAATTTGATGCAGATCACTATGACTTTACCCTAAGAGAAACACAGACCCATGAGATTATTCAAGACGTTAGCAGGCTAAAGAGTGAAATAGGGGTTCTGTATACATCCTCTAAAAATGAAGATGTTATTATGAAATTAATCAAACAAAATGACCTGGAATTTGAGAAACTATTCCTAGCAAAACCCCATGTCTTTATTAGTTCAAAGCATCCACTTGTGGACAAGGACATGATTACCCTAGCTGAGTTACAAGCCTATCCATACC
>CAZLPH010000045.1:0-14953 GCA_964561345.1 uncultured Candidatus Epulonipiscium sp. | reverse complement strand
TTTTATATAGAAAATAACAAATAAGATAAAGATGTAGGGCAGGGTATTATACTCCGCTCTACATTTTTTTATTTGGGAATGAAATATCCGCCTTATAATATTAAAGGTTATTAGGTAAACTATAGGTATAGACTAAAATACAAATAAATAATACACATAAAAGAATGGAGACAATAAAATGTTATATCCATATGAGACACGTAGTAGGGAAGTAAAAGATTTATCAGGGATTTGGAAATTTAAGTTCGACAAACACAATCAAGGTCAAAAGGGAAAGTGGTATGAA
This sequence comes from uncultured Candidatus Epulonipiscium sp., assembly GCA_964561345.1. Lineage (GTDB taxonomy): Bacteria > Bacillota > Clostridia > Lachnospirales > Cellulosilyticaceae > JAAYSX01. The sequence continues at coordinate 14,667 of CAZLPH010000045.1, read as the reverse complement.
AAGCCTCTTGTAGATCCGATCTTTATGCCAGTGCCAGCGAGTTACAATGACATAACCCAAGAAGCTGACATTAGAGATCACATTGGTGATGTCTGGTATGAAACAACCACAATCGTACCGATGTGCTGGAAAAACAAAAGAATCGTTTTGAGATTTGGTAGCGTAACACATTACGGAAGTGTGTGGGTTAATGGAAAACATGTTGTGGACCACAAAGGAGGATATTTACCTTTTGAAGCAGAAATTAGTGAGCATATTATCCTAGGCGAAGAAACTAGAATAACAGTACGGGTGAATAATGAGCTAGATTGGCAGACCTTGCCACCAGGAGAGGTAGTTTATCTTGAAGATGAGCATAGATACCCTGAGCCTATTAAGATTCAAAAATATTTTCATGATTTCTTTAATTTTGCTGGTATCCATAGACCTGCTAAACTCTACACAACACCCACTAGCTACATCAGTGACATAAAAACTGACACCAATATAGAAGGAAGAGCAGGCATTATAAAATATGAGATTAAGTGCCAAGGCGAAGGAAGTGTGCAAGTTAAAGTGCTTGACGCCCATGGTAATGTTGTTGGAACCAGTACTGGTTCTAGTGGTGAAGTAAGGATTGAAAATGTTACCCTTTGGCAGCCATTAAAATCCTATCTCTATAAATTTGTTGTGAATTTTGTCGATACAGATGAAGACGAGTATATCTTAAAGATAGGCATTAGAACCGTAGAGGTAAAAGGTGATCAGTTTTTAATTAATAATGAACCTTTTTACTTTAAAGGTTTTGGAAAGCACGAAGATATGAATATTAAAGGTAAAGGGTTAGATCATGTTATTAACATAAAAGACTTTAACTTAATGAAGTGGATAGGGGCTAACTCCTTTAGAACCTCTCATTATCCTTACTCAGAAGAGATATTAGATCTAGCAGATGAGTATGGTATTGTGGTTATTAATGAATCGCCAGCGGTCGGCATGACATTCTTTAATGAATTAAAACCAGCCTTTATGGAAGATAAGATCAATAATAAAACAAAAGAGCACCATATAGAAATCATGAATGAGCTGATTCAAAGGGATAAAAATCACGCCTGCGTTGTTATGTGGAGCGTTGCGAATGAGCCAGCATCATGGGAAGATAATGCAAGACCTTACTTTAAAGATGTTATAGATGCGACTAGAAGTTTTGACCCGACTCGCCCTATTACAATGGTTAGTTATGCCTTTCCATATGGTGAGCGTACATGCCAAGTAAGTGATATGGTAGATGTTATTTGTATTAATAAATATTACTCATGGTATGAAGATAGTGGTATGTTAGATCTAGTGGAATACCAAGTAGAAAAAGAATTAAGCTTATGGCATGAAAAGTTTAAAAAGCCTATTATTATGTCAGAATACGGGGCGGATGCTATAGCAGGATTCCATTCAAATCCAGCAGTTATGTTTACAGAAGAATACCAAGTTGAAATGATTCAGAAATTCAATAATGTATTTGATAAGTTAGACTATGTTATCGGAGAGCATATCTGGGCCTTTAGTGATTTTGCAACAAAACAAGGAACAACCCGTGTGGTAGGGAATAAGAAGGGCGTATTCACAAGGGAAAGAAATCCTAAAGCTATCGCCTTTGCAACAAAGAAAAGATGGGATAATAAATAATTTAACCATATAATAATACAAACACAATGGCAATACTTAGTGGAGGGGAATAAAACATTACCCTATCTTACTAAGTATTGCCATCTTTATTGCGAAAACATGGTCAATTAGGCCAAAATAATATGTTATGTGGGGAAAGAAAGATTCATCTGTGAGATAATGCTTAAAATTGGTAGTATCAAATTTAGTATTTATTCCTAAGGTATATGCTGATGAGCTAGAGGGGGAAATGACAACTAACAATGAGCTAGAAGTCTATACTGATACTGCTACTCCCCCAGCTATTACTTGGAACAATAATACCATTAATGTTATGGCAAGTGATGATACATACGTACAAGGCGGGAAGGACGCAGCTAAAACAGGTGCTGATTTGTTAGGGGCTTCAGATATGCTCCGGATAAAGACTAGTAATGGAGCAGACCAGGCCTTTTCGCGAAAAGTGGTATTCAAATTTGATCTTACTAATCTCAATAATGAGATGACAAGTTTTGAACTAAAATGGCAAGCCCATACCCAGGGAACAAACCCTAGGGAATGATTTTAGTAATTTGAATCTTTATGTCATTGATAATGAGTGGCGTAGAAATACCTTAACTTGGGATGACTTAGAGCTTAATTTAGATGGTCTCACTGAGCTGGCAGTGGTTGATTATTTAAATCAGACCGATGCTGTATCCAAAACCTATGGTGTAGATGTGACAAATGAAGTTCAAGCAGCACTGGCCAGTGGAAAAACAGAAATTTCATTTGGCTTAGCAATAACAACCCAAGCTAATAATAACCAGCACAACATATTTTCCATTAGTACCACTAGAAGTGATGTTTTAAAGCCGACTCTTGCGGGGAAGGTTGTTTCAATTACAGATGTTAAGTCAGTGCAAGCTGAAACAGCTCAAGGTCGAGTGCCAGAACTACCAGGCACAGATATTCTTGCAATGGCTACAGTTACTGTAAAAAGTGATATTCAATCAAATATTAAAACCTATCCGATTCTAACGGATATATATGTTCAAAGTGGAGACCATAAAGATATAGCGCCTGGAGATTATGGACCACCAAAGTATAACAGTGCCTTACTTCGTGTTAAGAATTCTGATAGTAATCAGGCTTATACAAGACGTATTTACACAAACTATAATATTTCAGAAGTAGAAGGTGAATATGATAAGGCAGTACTGGAATTTCATATCGAAAAATCTGAGACGACATGGGGCGGAACTGATCTATATGTATTAGAAGACCCTAACTTCCAGAAAGAGACGATTACATGGAATAATGCGCCTAGTCACGAAGAAACAAAGTTAAGGACATTTACACCAGCAGATGACAGTTCTCTTTGGCCAAGTTTAAAAACATATAATCTAGATATTGAAGAGGTTTCAGTTGTAGAAATTGAAACTGAAATTGGCACAGTACCTCGTCTACCAGAGACTGTTTTGGTTTATAGGCCAAACGGTGAAGCAAGAGAAGAAGCAGTGACATGGGATGGGATTGACTCTGCTTCTTATTCTAAAGTAGGAAGTTTTTATAGTAACTGGCCGCTTAGATTATTTTTTCAATATAATTGTTACAGCGAAAGTAACAGTTGGGTTATCACCAGATTATACAGGCGTTACGTATTATATAAGTAATTCAGGGGATGATCACAATGATGGCCTAACACCTGAGACCCCATGGCAGACATTTGAAAAGGTCAATCAAAAGCTTTTTCTTCCAGGGGATGAAATTTTACTTAAATCAGGGGATGTTTGGAACGATTATTTAACACCACAAAGAAATGGACTATCAGGTAGAGCAATTACATTATCAAGTTATGGCGAAGGACCAAGACCTATTATTAATGGTGGTGGAACCACCTATGGTAATTATAGTGCAACAGTCATGCTTGTAAACCAAGAGCAATGGGAAATCAGTAACCTAGAAATTACAAACTACGGCTTAGAGCAAAAGGTAGGAGAACAATACCTTGAACCTTACACAAGGGCTGGAATTTATGTCTACACATATGATCAAGAACACATAAAAGATGGTTTTAAGATTACCAACTGCTATGTTCATGATGTGGTTTCAAACATAACACCTAAGGTAGTGGGGACTAGCCCAAAGATGTCTGGTGGTATTATTATATTGGCTGAGCACAGAGCGCCAGATAATAGTGAGTCATTGTTAGCTAGTAATGAAAATATTACAGCAGGCTTCAAAAATGGTGAAATATCTCATAATTCAGTACAAGAGGTTATTAGAAATAAACCAGTACTTGATTTTACAATTATGAGCGGTGCAAACACCATATCAGAATTAGGCGGAACGGCAACTCTTACAATACCTTATACATTGGCATTAGATGAAGATCCAAATGCTATGATCATTTACTTTATTAATAGTAAAGATGAGCTCCAAGTAGTTAAAAATGGTATATATGATAATAAAACAAGTACCATTAGCTTTTAAACCAATTATTTTTCTAAATACGCTATAGCTTACAACAAAAAGACTTTTGACGACGTAAAAGAAAGTGACTGGTACAATAATGCCGTAACCTTTGTTGTAGCAAGAAATATCACATCAGGAACAGGCAAGGGAAAATATAGCCCTAAAGCTGATTTAACAAGAGGACAGTATCTGGTTATGTTAATGGATGCATATGATGTAGCAGTAGATTTGACTGCCACAGATAACTTTAGTGATGCTGGTAATACCTATTATACAAATTACTTGGCATATTTAGTAAAGGCAGAAATTGTAGGCGGCAGTAATAATAATCTACAACCAAAAGATACAGCTAACAGGGCCCAAATGGCAGAGATATTATTTAGTTTATTTAGATAAGGAGGACGTTATGAAAGGTATTGGGAAGTGGAAAATTGCTATTTTAGGTGTGATGGTACTTTGTCTTGGAATTTTTGTGACTAGCTTGGGATACACAATAAAAACAAATAAATCCCAGCAAAGTTTTTACAAAGAATTACACCGTGCTGAAGTAGCAAATTACTTCTACAATGCCTATAACGTAGAGATTGGTTCTGACCAGGTGGGGTGGAATAAGACCTATGGTGTAGAGGTTCCAAATAAAATGTTAAACACTCAGATTCAAGAATCTATAAAACGTGATGAGCGTATACGCGTATTATCTAGAACGTATGGGCTGGATATACCACCCACTTATAATGAACTGATTGATAGATTTGAGACATATAACCAGAATCGTCTTTTGAAAATTGCACAAGGAGAAGTCATTTATGGACCAGAGCAATATACATTGCATAATTATTATAGGTATCTATACGGGAATAGTGAAACACAAATAATAGAAGCAATTATGGAAGATGCCAAGGCGAATAAAAAAGATGAGCTACGGGAATACTCAGATAAGATGGATAATGGGGCAATTATGGGAAGTTTTGTAGGGACTCTTATTACTTATAGTATTGAACCAGAAGAATACCAAGAGCAACCCAATGCGGTTAAAAAAACCTTCAATGCTATTAACCAAAGGCTAGGTGATACGAAAGCTTATCTCACACAAGAGGATGTTGATAGTTTTTCTAACATCCCTGTGTTTGTAAGTGAAATAATATTAGATAGCAAAAATGTTAGTGGAGATGACCTTTATACAGCTGAGCTAATTGGCGCAATAAGAAAGTTAAAGCAAGGTGATTATTTTTCTGCACCAATGGGGGCTGATAGTGAATATGAGAAGACCTTTTATATCTCTGATATAAAAACAAATCGCTCTGGTGAGTTTTTAGATAACATAAATTTTATTGCATCTCAATATGCCATCGAAGCGTATGAAGGTCAGCTAGAAAAATAACAAGGGAACGTTATATTCCCCTATCTATAGCTTATTACCGTATAATAGCAAGTATTTAGTAAGTTTACACAATAATAGGGGTAAAAAACTTTCAACTTAGTGTAAAAACAATAAGAGGTTATAATAATAGTAAGAACAAACACGTATGAACTATTTAACTATTAGGAGGCAATACAATGACATTAAATAAGAAAAGAGTTTTAGCAGGTTTAGCAGCATTTGCACTTATAACAACAATGTTTGTTGGGTGTGGTAAAACAGAGCCAAAGCCGACACCAGAACCATCAAAGCCAGGTACTGAAGACAAGACACCAGAAGATAAAACACCTGAAGAAGATATAGAACTAAGTATTGCATTTTGGACAGACGAAAAAGAATCAATGAATGACATCAAAGCAGCTTTTGAAGCAAAGCATTCTAATGTAACATTAGACCTAATGGAATTTCCATCAGAAGAATATAGTGATAAGCTAGTGATTCAATTAGCAGGTGGTGCAGATATTGATGTAATGAAATTTAAAAATACGGCAGAGTATGCAGACGTTGCAAGTAAAGATCAACTTTTAGACATAAATGATATGGTGGCAGCAGATAACCTAGACGTAACAGCATACGGTCCGCTTTTTGAAGGGTTAAAGATGGATGGTCAATTATTTGGTATGCCATATAGAAAGACTGTAACAGTGTTATATTATAATAAGGATTTATTTGACGTAGCAGGCGTAGACTACCCAACAGATGATATGACATGGGATGAATTTAGAACACTTGCGAAGTCAATGACATCAGATAAAGTAGCTGGTGCATACTTACACACATGGCCACAAATCTGGTACGGATACGGACTTCAAAAAGGTGCAAGCATTATAGATGAAGATTTAACACCATTTGAAGAAGCGTTACAACTTAGACTAGACCTTGAAGCAGACGGTTCAGTAATGAAATTTATCGATGCGAAAGCAACCAATGCTCACTACAAAACTGAATTTGCCAAAGGCCAAACAGCTATGAATATTATTGGCGACTTCCATATTGGACAACTTAGAGAATTAGAAGCAGATGGCGAAATAGACTTTGACTGGGATATTGTAGCAATTCCACATCCAGAAGGTATCGAAGCCAATACAACATTTGGAACAGCCAACCCAATAGCTGTTGCGAAGAAAACTAAAAACCAAGAAATGGCATGGGAACTTGTAAAATTCATCTCAGGTGAAGAAGGTGCTAAAATCTACGCGGAAAATGGTAGATTACCAGCTTACGGTAATGACGAAATACAAAAGATCTATGCAGGTGAAGAAGGGCAAAAACCAGCTAACGTAGGAATCTTAACAGAAGCTAAAGTTTACCTTGAGAACCCAACTCTTCTAGGAGTAGGTGTTATTAAAGATGAGATATACGGACGTGAAGCAGAGCTTTCATTTATAGGAGAGCGAAGTGTAGCAGATACATTTAAAGTCATCAAAGAAAAAATGGCAGAAGTATTGCAACAATAAACAACAATTAAACAAATAATAAAAAGACTAGTATATATAATATAACTAGTCTTTTTGTATGAGGAGTGAAGAGAATGAAAGAGAAGCCTAATGTTTTAATGATAGCAACAGACCATTGGTTTCAAAAATTACTAGGAATATCAGGGCATCCTGTGATTATGACACCCACGTTAGATGCTATTGCAAGGGATGGTATAAGATTTACCAACTGCTACTCAGAGTGCCCTGTTTGTATTCCGGCAAGAAGAACACTTATGACAGGAATGTCTCCGAGAAGCCACGGTGACCGGGTATACTCTGACAGAATGGAAATGCCCAAGGTGAAGACCTTAGCTCAAAGTTTTAGGGATGCAGGGTACCAGGCCAACGCTGTGGGGAAACTTCATGTCTATCCCCAAAGAGATCGGATTGGATTTGATGATGTTATCTTAATGGAGGAAGGTAGATATGAGTTTGGTAATACAGATGATTACCAAACATGGTTAGGAGAACAAGGTTATATAGGCCAAGAGTTTATGCATGGCATGGGAAATAATACTTACTATACGAGGCCATGGCACTTGCCAGAAGAAGCCCATGCAGCCAACTGGGTCACAAGAGAAATGATTAAAACGATTCAAAGAAAAGACCCAACAAGGCCAGCATTCTATTACGCTTCCTACCAACAACCCCATCCACCTTTAGTGCCTTTGCAGTGCTATTTAGATATGTACAATGATGATGAAATTGACCTGCCTATTAGGGGAGAGTGGGATGATGAAGAGAATCTTCCTATTGAGGCCCTACAGGATATCGCTAGTGTTTACACAGACAAAGAAATAATTAGAAGTAAGAGGGCTTTTTATGCAGCCTGTACCCATGTAGACCACCAGATTCGATTGTTAATCGGCAGTTTAAGGGAAGCAGGACTTTTAGATAATACAATTATTCTATTTACAAGTGACCATGGCGATATGCTCTTTGATCATAATATGGTTGCTAAAAGAGTCTTTTATGATAATGCAGCTAATGTGCCGCTTATTATCAGTGGAAAGCCAGTAGAGAAATACCGGGGAATGGTTGATAAGAGACTAGTGGGACAAACTGATATTATGCCAACCCTACTAGATTTATGTGGGATTGAAATACCTGAAACTGTAGAAGGCCAATCTGTATTTTCTAAGAAAAAAAGAGAAATGCTATATGGTGAGATTAGTGAAGGTGATAAAGCCACAAGAATGGTTCATGACGGCCGGTACAAATTAATTTACTATCCTGTTGGAAACTATGTCCAGTTATTTGATATGGAAAAAGACCCCAATGAAAAAGTAAACATTGCAAGCGATAATGATGTTGCAGCGATCAAACAAAAGTTAACAGATTATTTAATAGCCAACTTTTATAAGGGAGATGAGACGTGGGCTAAGGGGAATGAATTGGTCGGAACACAAAACAAGGTGTTTGTTAGAATGCCTGATTTTAGCCTAAACAACCAAAGAGGAGGGCATTGGCCGCCACCAATAAGATAAAAGGGTAATGAAAGTTTCAACTTAAGAAACTAATAACAATGAGATATAATATAGTTAGTTAGTAAATACAGACAAACAAAAAAAGTAAGAGGTGAATCAAGTGGAAGGATCCAAAAATAAAAAGAAATTAAGCTTATCGACTAAAAATGCAATAAAAGGTTATTTATTTTTAGTGCCTAATATAATAGGGTTTGCCATATTTACATTTATCCCTATTTTGGCTTCGTTTATTTTAAGCTTTACGAGTTGGGATGGGTTTGGTGATATTAAGTTCATTGGATTAGGGAATTTCAAGGACTTACTAAGTGATGCAGTATTTAAGGAGTCAATGTGGAACACGCTGGTATTTGTTGTTGGTTCTGTGCCAATCACCCTTATATTAGCCCTTTTAGTTGCAATGCTACTCAATAAAGGGATTAAAGGCATTAAGATTATAAGAGCAGCATTTTTCTTACCTTATATTACAGCAGCTTTAGCTGTGGCAGTGGTATGGCAGCTTCTTTACCACCCAACCCTAGGACCTATTAATCAGACATTAATGTCTATGGGAATTGAAAATCCACCAAGATGGCTCGCATCAACCAGTACAGCAATGCTTTCAGTTATTATAATGTATATCTGGAAGATGATTGGTTATTATATGATTATATTCTTAGCAGGTTTGCAAGGTGTGCCAAGACAATTGTATGAAGCAGCTGATATAGATGGTGCTAATGCATGGCATAAGTTCAAGAGTGTAACATGGCCAATGTTATCTCCAGTTATGTTCTTCTCAAGTATTATAGCAATTATAAACTCCTTTAAAGTATTTACAGAAGTATATGTTTTAACGGGTGGAGGGCCAGGACATGCAACAGACGTACTTGTTTATAATATCTATGTCCAGGCATTCAAAAAGTATAACTTAGGGTATGCCTCAGCTATGTCATATGTCCTATGTATTATAATAATAGCAATTACGATTATACAATTTAGAGGTCAGAAGAAATGGGTAAATTATTAAAGGAGGGATGACTAAGATGGAAAATGCAGTAAATAAAAGTAATTTTAGCAGACTAGAACCAAATCAAAAAGCATACTATATTATAAAAAGAATAGCATTATATGTTTTTCTAGCATTAATATCATTTATAATGATTACACCGTTTTTATGGATGGTCTCAGCATCCCTTAAAAGTGAACTACATGTCTTTGATTTCCCAATAAGATGGATTCCAAAAGATATAAGATGGGAAAATTACAAAAAAATATGGACAGAGCTACCATTTTTAACCTACTATATGAATACACTTAAAGTAGCAGGAGCTGTAACAATTGTACAATTGTTTACGTGTTCTTTAGCAGCCTATGCCTTTTCAAAGATTGTATTCCCAGGTAGGGATAAGATATTTTTAGGATACTTAGCAACCATGATGATACCTTATCAAGTGATCATGATTCCTCAGTTTATGATTATAAGACAATTAGGATTAGTAGATACCCATATGGCACTTATTTTAACAGCGGCCTTTAATCCCTTTGGTGTATTCTTGTTCCGGCAATTTTTCTTAGGAATATCTGAGGAATTATCAGAAGCGGCTCGTATTGATGGCTGTACAGAATTTGGTATTTATGCCAAAATAATTTTACCGCTTGCAAAACCAGCAGCAGCCAGTCTAACAATCTTTACATTTGTAGATAGATGGAATGATTTCTTAGGACCAATGATTTATATTAATAGTGATGCCATGAAAACATTACAGTTAGGAATGAGAAATCTCCAAACAGAGCTAAGTTCATCTTATGCACTGCTTATGGCAGCAGCAGTATGTGCTAGTATACCGACTATTGTCGTCTATTTGATAGCCCAAGATTTCTTTGTAGAAGGTATCGCATCAACAGGTGTTAAAGGTTAAAAGGCTTAATGATATTAAATAAAGGATAACACATCAAAAAGTGTTATCCTTTTTGGCTTAAATACTTTTATGGTTTAAAACATGCTATAATGGGGGAGTAAATACTTTTTAAAAGGAGTAGTGGGTATGAAAAAAGTAAAACTTTTGGTTGTAGACGATTTAAAGATACATATAAGACGTCTACAAAGATTAATAGACGCGCAAGAGGACCTAGAAGTTGTAGCAACTGCAGAAAATGGATATGAAGCAGTTATGATGGCAGCTATGCATGAACCAGACATTATACTAATGGATATTCAAATGGAACATAATATGGCAGGAATTGAAGCGGCTAAACAAATAAATGAAAAGTTACCTAATATAAAAATTATTATGCTAACAGTTCACAAAGACGATAGCATTGTTTTTGCTGCTTTTCAAACAGGAATTGTTGACTATGTTTTAAAAACAGCCTCAGATGAAGAAATTTTAGGGGCCATTTATTCTGCTCATAAAAACTTGTCGCCAATAAGACCTATAATAGCTCAGCAAATTAGAGATGAATTCCAGCGTATGAAAGAGAGTGAAAAAAGCGTCCTATATGTTGTAAGAATCCTTTCCAAAGTAACCCCAAGTGAATTAGAGATTCTTAAACTGTTGGTGCAAAATAAAACACGAAAACAAATAGCAGACATTCGCTGTGTTGAGCAAGATACCATAAAAAAACAAATTAATAGCATTCTAAAAAAATTTAATAAGAAAAATAGTAAAGAGGTCGTTAAGATAATAGATGATCTAAAAATATTTGACTTAATTAAAAAAATATAAAGGAAGATGAATTATGGCTGTATACCTATCGATTATATTATTTATATTTCTAACAGCATCGTTTTATAAAAACAGAGCTAGTATATCCATACGATTTTTGGTAGGTATATTTATGGGATGGATCCTAGCAATCGTGTCCATGATTTTGTATTTAAGTAAGCATAATTATTATTGGCAAGAAGTAAAAAATATATTTTATATTAATAAAGGCTTGTGGCAAACAATAATATTTAAGGTGAATATTAGGCCTGATATGCTTATTAGGGGGATTAATATAGGGGTTGTCCTATTGTATTATAGTGCAATATGCTTTGCTATAGCCTTTGCCAACAAGGAAAGTAAAGTAAATAATAAGAAGTATATATTATTAGCTATCGTACCCATTGTCCAAATCCTATTATTTGATCCTATCACACAAAAGTACCTACAGCTTTATATGATAAACAAGCTAGGAATAACATTTACAAGTTATAACTTTTGGTTGAGATATTTAATAAATATATTTAAACTTATTAATTTAAGTTATTGTATTGGAATGGTTGGAATGTTGGCCAATTACTATATATCCCATCCTAAAATACAATTTTTAAAAACATATACACTTTTTAATATTATATGTTTAACCCCTATTATAAGTGCATTTTACTATGTATTTAGATGGTGGCCATTTGTTTTAATAAAAGCAACGATGAAAAAAGGACATTACAATTATTTAATTCCTAATTTGCAAATAGGTATTTTAAATAACCGGGTATACTATTTGGTTTTCTTTATTGCATTTGTAGCCATTACGATCTATATATACAAATATAGTACCATGGAAAGCTATTATAGAAGGGACCATGCCAATATTGAAATTAGTATGGATACGGCTAACTTAGGTCTTAATGCATTTACCCATGCTATTAAAAATCACCTCCAAGGAATAAAGTCAGAATCACAATACCTTGCAAAAAAACACCAAGATGATCAAGATACAGTAACAAGTCTAGGATATGTTTTAGAATCATGTGAATTTTGTTTTAAAAGTCTAGAGTATGCAAATAAACAATTGAAGAATATTGATCTAAAGCTTAAATTGCTTTCTATAGATAAACCTATACAAGATACGTGTGAAAAGTTCAAAAATAGCCATAAAGAAATGCAAATTGATTACAAAAAAAACCTGGTTAATACAATGGCATATATAGATGAAGAGGCATTTAAAGAGGTGATCGGAAATCTTATTGAAAATGCTATTGAAGCCACCCAAAATAAAGAAGGTGGCAAAATAATAGTTAGCATACGTGAACAAGGGAGATGGGGAGTTGTTGAGATACAAGACAATGGAGCGGGTATAGAAGCTGAAAACATAGGTAAAATATTCACACCATTTTTCAGTACTAAATCCTCAATTAATAATTGGGGTGTCGGATTAGCATTTTGCTATAGGGTTATAGAAGCGCATGACGGCAAGTTAACAGTGGAGAGTAAAGTAGGGGAAGGGACGATTTTTTCCATCGCTCTACCCATAGTTTAATACTTTCTTATAGTATTTTTTAGCTTTTTTAGATCTGTTCATTTGTTCGTAGATATCAGCAATCCGCAAAAGAGTCTCAGAGCAATGGGGATTCTGAGAAAGCACTTTTTTAAAATTAACAAGGGCACTATCATACTTTTTCCATAAATAGAAACTTTCGGCTAGTTGCGAAGTAAAGCTAATATTAAAAGGGTCAAATTTAACAGCCTGCTCAAAACAAGCAATTGCCCTAGGATAGTTTTTAAAGTCAAGCATAGCATTACCAATTTCATTAAAAAGAGAAGGCGTATTGGGTATTAGATCAATAACCTTTTCATATGTAACAATGGCTGAGTCTTCTTCCCCTAGTAAGTGATGGCACCTAGCTTTTGTAAGATAGACAGTCGTATTAGAGGTATCCTTATTTAAAAACAAATCACAGTAATCAATGCAGGTAACATAATCCTTAGCGTTTTTTGATAGTAAGATCCTTGCAAGAAGGTCTAAATTTGGATTTGCTATAAAGGCAGGGTATTGCTTAGCGAGAATAATAGGGATATTATTTGCTAAGAGTAGATCTTCAAGCTCACAAATTGAACAAGTGGAGGCAGTCTTATAATAGGATAAAATTTGCGAAAAAATAGATAGAGGTGACTCTTTATAAAGTGTTTTAAGATGATATGTAATATAATCAGTGCACTGGGTAAACATTTGTGCCACAAAGAGTATTTTTATCTTTTGGAACATATAAAATATCTTAGAATGATTGCTCCTTATGGCTAAATTAATTGATTCTAGGGCAGCGTCGTAGTTTGATAAACGTAAAGATTCTAGGGACTCATGGAAATGAACACTGGGATTGATTTCTTCAATAGACATTGTATCCTCCTATATTGAATAATATGTGTGGTATAATACTAACAACTATTACATTTATTGTAAAACATTTAACATTATTTTACAAGTAGATAATAAAGATTAAATACAATTATCGGAGGAGTGGCTAATGACCTGGGAAGTATCACTTTTACAATTTTTAGAAAGTCTAAGGGGAACCAGTTTAAATAGTGTCTTTCAAATCATTACATTTGCTGGTGAAGGGGTGTTATTAATAGGGATTATTGCAATAGTCTACTGGTGTATTAATAAGGAGATGGGTTTAAAGTTAGGATTTATCATGCTCTTTAGTATGCTGGGGAATGGATTTATAAAAAATAGTGTAAAGGCTCAGCGCCCCTTTGAGCTAGGTATAGTAGAAGGGCTAAGAAGGCATACTGCTACAGGATACTCTTTTCCAAGTGGACATACTCAAAGTGCAACAACTTTTTGGTTGGCACTTATGCTAGATATGAAAGAACGATGGGTTCATTATGTGGGAGGAGTAATGATTGGATTAATTGCCCTATCAAGGCTTTACCTAGGGGTGCATTGGCCAGTGGATGTATTAGCAGCAATATTCCTGGGAATAGTATGCACTATGATAGGGCAGTATGTATTTGAGAAGTTTCGGAAGCTAAGCATGTTAGTATTAGTGTCAACCAGTATTATAGTAGGAAGTACATTATTATTAGGATTTGATAGAGATTACACTAAGGCCTTAGGTGCCATGATAGGGCTAATAGTAGGACTCGTGTTAGAACTTAGATATATTTCCTTTGACACAAAAGGATCAGCAAAGATTCAAGTTCTAAAAGTTGTTGTGGGGATTGCAGGGTTAATAGCAGTAGCTGGTGGACTAAAAATAATGTTTCCACAAGGAATGATATTTGACTTACTACGTTATATGGCCATTGTGGCATGGATTATTGCAGGGGCACCGTATATGTTTAAAAAGATCATTATAAAAAGACTTAAGATATTTGTCGAATAGTGTTGACATAGTGAAAGCTAAATGGTATTATAAATTTTGTTGCAAAAGAAAAACGTTCTATATTTTACAGAAACTAAACAAAATGACATAAATTAAAAAGAATGTAAATAAGTG
>CAZLPH010000044.1:8584-15026 GCA_964561345.1 uncultured Candidatus Epulonipiscium sp. | reverse complement strand
TTACATGTTGGGATTTTTGGAAAGACAAATGCAGGTAAATCAAGTTTGTTTAATGCTATTTGTGGGCAAGATGTGGTGATTGTATCAGACCACAAAGGAACGACCACAGATCCTATTGTTAAAGGTATGGAACTTAATCCTTTTGGGCCTATTGCTCTTATTGATACAGCTGGTCTAGATGATTATACTGCCCTTGGAAAGAACAGAGTCCAGAAAACTAAAGGTATTTTAGGGCGTATTGATCTTGCTATTTATGCGGTAGATAGTGAAGGTTTTGATCAGGCAGCTTACCAAGAGATGGTTACTGAGTTTCAAAAAAACAAGGTAGCTCATATGTTGGTTTTTACAAAAGCTGATTTAGCAGGAGAAATTAAAAAGAAGAAACTAAAAGAAATTTATAAAGAGGCCATTTTTACAAGGGTAGATGATCCTAGTTCCATTAATCTATTAAAGAAGGAGATAGGTAAAAGGTTACAAAGCTTAAAACTCAAAGATGAACCACTTATAGGTGACTTACTACCAGCTAATAGTACGGTTGTTATGGTGGTACCCCTTGACGCGGCAGCGCCTAAAGGCCGCTTGATTTTGCCACAAGTTCAGTTTATTCGGGAATGCCTAGACCACGGCATTCAATGTTTGGTCACAAGAGATACTGAGTTAGAAGAAGCTTTAAAGAACTTAAAGAAGGTAGACCTTGTGGTAACAGATTCTCAGGCTTTTGGCATTGTTGATAAAATAGTACCTAGGGAAATCCCTTTGACTTCTTTTTCTATGCTCCTAGCCAGACAAAAGGGCGATATACACCAGCTTATAAAAGGTGTGAAACAAGTGGAGAAACTGCCAGACCATGCTAGGATCCTAATGGCTGAAGGATGTTCTCACAGTCATACCCATGAAGATATTGGCAGAGTAAAGATTCCTAACCTGATTAAAAAACACACAGGAAAAGAATTGAGTTTTGACTTTTATTCAGGCTATGATTTTCCCAAAGATTTAAAAGACTATGACCTAGTTGTCCACTGTGGTGGCTGTATGTTAAACAAAAAATCAGTCTTAACCCGCCTTTGGATTTGTGAAGAAAGAGAGGTTCCGGTTACTAACTATGGTGTTATGCTGGCTTACCTAAACGGGATACTAGCTAGAAGCAGTGAAATATTTAAGTTAGGATATGAGGGGGATAATAATGATTGAGAAATTATATGACAGCAATGACTTAAGCCGAGGCGAGTTAATTAGGTTGATTGAACAAAATATAAAGCAAGTAGACCCTAGGCTTATAGCAGCTGCTAATATAACAAGGGAAAAATACTATGGAAAGAAGGTTTTTTTTAGAGGTCTAATAGAGCTAACGAATTATTGTAAAAATGACTGTTATTATTGCGGGATTAGACGAAGTAATACAAAAGCTCATCGCTATAGATTATCCAAAGAAGATATAATGAACTGCTGCCAAAGTGGCTATGACCTTGGCTTTAGAACCTTTGTTCTGCAAGGAGGAGAAGATGGACACTATACGGATGATAAGATAGTGGATATTGTTGAAACCATAAAGAAAAAATATCCTGATTGTGCAGTAACACTTTCTTTAGGTGAAAAATCTTTTGAGACATATAAAAGATTTTTTGATGCAGGTGCGGATAGATATTTGCTTAGGCACGAGACTGCCACAGATGAGCATTATGCAAAACTTCATCCACCTGAGATGACCTTTAGGACCCGGAGGCAATGTCTTTATGACCTAAAAGAAATAGGTTTTCAAACAGGGGCGGGTCTCATGGTGGGATCGCCTTATCAGACAATCGAAAATCTAGCAGATGATTTATTATTTTTAAAAGAGCTAAATCCAGAAATGGTTGGTATTGGGCCATTTATTCCCCACCAAGACACCCGATTTAGGGATGAAAAACCTGGAAGTTTAGAAGCAACAATTGCTATTCTTGCTATTGCAAGACTACTGCTTCCAAAATCCTTGCTCCCAGCCACAACAGCCTTAGGCACAATTAATCCATTAGGAAGAGAAAGAGGGTTAAAGGCAGGGGCAAATGTGGTGATGCCAAATCTTTCCCCTACCAGTGTTAGAAAAGACTACGCCCTTTATGATAACAAAATATGCACAGATGATGAGGCTGCTGAGTGCAGAGAATGTATATCAGGTAGGATTAGAGGTGCAGGCTTTGTTCCAGACTTATCTAGAGGAGACTACTTTGGATTGGAAAAATAAATATAGCTAGGCCTTTGTGTGTCTTGGTATTACTCTGCTAAATCTTGGAGTGTATCTAAAGATAGGATCCGGATAGCCCTGTTACCGACTACTTCTATCATGTCTTCACTTTGGAAGTGAGAAAGCTTTCGGCTAATGGTCTCTCTTGTAACACCGATAAAATTAGCCATGTCTTCCCGGCTCATAGTGAGGTGTATGTAGACTTGGTTAGGGTCCCTTGGGTCAGGCTCACCAAATGTTTTTGAAAGATTTAAAAGTAATGAGGCAAGACGGGTTTCGATATCTTTTGTTGTTACGGTTTGGATTAAGTTTTCTAACTCAAAGATTCGGTCATGAGCATATTCTAAAACTTTTAAACTAATACTGGGATTAGTTTTTATGATATGGTCAAAGTCGTTTTTGTGGATGGTGCATAGGGTGATATCTTCAAGGGCAATAGCGCTAAAAGGCAAGACGCCTTTTTTAAGCAAACTAAGATCACCTAAAAACTCACCTTCATTTAAAATATAAAGGATTTGTTCTTTTCCATCTTTATTGTATTTAAAAACCTTCATGCTACCCTTATTAATAATATATAGCTTATCGAAAGGTTGGCCCTCGGAAAAAATAAGGTCGCCTTTATTAAAATGTCTTTGCTCTACCAAAGTTGTTATTTGCATAAGTTCTTCTTCAGAAAGAGAAGTAAAGATAGAAACCTTTTTTGCACAGTACTGGTCAGAACAACTGCAGCATCCACTGCGACAAGAGTTATTAATAATCGTCATAATATATCCCTCCAAAGTAATAATACTTTGATTATACCATGTGTTCTCAATCACATACAAAAAAAGATTAAAATGATAGTATAACAATGCCACGAAAAGGAATAATAGAATAATGAAGGAGTGATAAAATATGAAGGCAAACGTAGATAAAGATGCCTGTATAGGGTGCGAGTTATGTCCAGATATTTGTCCGGAGATATTTTCTATGGAAGATGATGGTTTGGCAGTAGCAAAGGATATTGAAATACCAGAAGACATAATAGAGAGTGCTAAAGAAGCAGAAGATAGCTGCCCATCAGATGCAATTACAGTAGAATAGACAATATCAAAAGCAGCCATGCAATAACCCAGGGATTTATGTTATTGCATGGTTGCTTTTACTTTCATTTTTGTTTTATGTGTTATATAATGTAGAAAAGAAGACCATTTTGGATAAGATATGAGGCTAGTATAAGACTACTGGGGGTATAATTGTATGTGGGGAAAGAGACAGAACAGGCCTAATATGAGTACTTTGAAGATTGCTTTGGGGTACGGGGGAATAGGTATTGGTTGGATTGCTATATGGAATATTATTTCTGATAAGTTCTCAACTAATGCAGAAACTTATTTAAGATTACAAAGTTATAAAGATTTCTCTTATGTGTTTATTACGACGCTCGTTATATATATACTAATAAAAAATAATATTGAAGAGACAAATAATTCTGTAGACCGTGCCCGTAGTGAATTATCGGAAAAAGTATATTCCTTGGCCTATTACAATGTTCTAACAGGCATGCCGAACAAGTCTAAATTTGATCAAAAAGTCAATAAAAAAATAGATAAATACAAAAAAACGGGAGAAAGTTTTGCCATAGTCTATATGAATGCGGATAATTTTAGGCGTATCAATGATACCTGGGGATATGAAGTTGGAGATGCTTTTCTAAGACATATATCTAGTGTTATTAGCAAATATGATAAGGCTTTTTATTTATGTGCTCATTTAGGTGGGGATGAATTCGGAATTATAATTGATAATACCAATGACCGGACGGAAATAAGCCGGAAACTAAGTCAGTTTCTAAATGAGTTTGAGACCCCTTGGCGCTTTAAAAAACACAAGATTTTTATTACCTTTAGTGCTGGGGTTGTTCTGTACCCTGAACATGGTGAAAATTTGTATAGCCTGGTTGTAAATGCAGATACGGCTATGTGGCATGTGAAAAAGCACGGAAAAGATGGGATAAGTTTCTACACAAAAGACATGCAAACCAAAAGGGTTAGTTATATACAGACAGCTCATCAAATACGAAAAGCTCTAAAAAATGATGAATTCATGGTTTATTATCAGCCGCAAATTGATTTAAAAACCGGAAAGATTGCAGGAATGGAAGCTTTGATACGTTGGGAACATCCAGAGAAAGGATTTATTTCTCCTAATGAGTTCATACCCTTAGCTGAGGCGACGGGGGAAATTCATTCAATTGGCCGATTTGTTTTAAAAACTGTATGTAAACAAAAAAAGGAGTGGGAAAGTAAAGGATATCCGCCTGTTGTGGTGTCTGTTAATATTTCTGGCTTAAGTCTGACAAGAGGAGATTTAGCAGAAGAAATCCAGGAGCTACTAGAAAGATACGATGTAGATGGACAAGGTATTAGAATAGAAGTAACAGAGACATCCTTAATGGATGATATGGACCTAGCAGTTAGAACCCTTCTAAGAATAAAAGAATTAGGTGTTAAAATAGCATTAGACGATTTTGGTACAGGTTACTCATCCTTGACCTACTTAAAACAACTCCCAATTGATGCTGTCAAGATTGACCGGGAATTTATTAAGAATATAAAAAGCAAAGGTCAAAAAGAAATTATCGTAGAAATAGTTGTTCAAATTGCAGAGGCTCTTAACCTAGAAGTAGTAGCTGAAGGAATTGAAACCCAAGAACAGCTAGCCTATGTTTTAGGATCACGGTGTGAGCAGGCCCAAGGATATCTATTTAGTAAGCCTTTAAGACC
The DNA here is from genome assembly GCA_964561345.1 of uncultured Candidatus Epulonipiscium sp. Taxonomy (GTDB): domain Bacteria; phylum Bacillota; class Clostridia; order Lachnospirales; family Cellulosilyticaceae; genus JAAYSX01. The sequence continues at coordinate 10,040 of CAZLPH010000044.1, read as the reverse complement.
AGAAGGAATAGAAGAGATATTAATGGAGGGATTTAGATACCAAATTTAAAATAAGGAGTAAACAATGTGAAGACAACAAGAGAGGGATTTTCATCAAATTTAGTCGTATTCTTTGCAACTTTGAGCTCAGCCGTAGGGTTGGGTAATATATGGAAGTTCCCATATATGATAGGAAAAAATGGTGGTGCCGCATTTATTTTGATTTACCTTTTATGTGTTATTGGTGTTGGATTGCCAGTGATGCTGAGTGAATTTGTTATTGGTAGGCATAGCAAGAAAAATGTAATGGGAGCAATTAAAGATGTAACACCTAAGAAAGTTTTTAAACTGTACGGGGTTTTTGGAATATTAGCTGGTTTATGTATTTTGTTTTTTTATACAACAGTAGCAGGTTGGATCTATTCTTATATTGTAAAGGCATTATTTGGTGTATTCAAAGGAAGTAGTGCCCAGCAGACGAGTGCTGTATTTAGCCTAACAACCTTAGGGCCTATGGAACCAGTCCTATGGCAGATATTAGTAGTTACTGTAGCAAGTGGGGTTCTAATACTAGGGGTTAGAACAGGCATAGAAAAGCTTGCAAGATTTGGTATGCCTATATTATTAGTCTTGTTGCTAATCTGTGCTGTTAGAGGATTATTTTTAGAAGGTGGACAAGAAGCACTAAGATTTTTATTTGTGGTTGATTTTACGGGAATTTCAATTCTCCATGTGGTTATGACAGCCCTTGGATTAGCATTTTTTAAATTATCTCTAGGGATGGGGACCATGCTAACTTATGCCAGTTATTTTCCAGATGAGAATAACTTATTTAACAATGCAGTTAAGGTTGTTATAGGAGATACAGCTGTCTCCTTACTTGCAGGAATTGCAATTTTTCCATCGGTCTTTACGTTTGGTATAGAGCCAGGAGCTGGGCCGGCATTATTATTTGAAACAATACCCCTTATATTTTCACAGTTACCAGGAGGGAACGTGCTCATGGTGCTGTTTTTTTGTCTAACAGGGCTAGCGGCAACCATGGCAATGATTTCTATATTTGAAGTTCCAGTGGCCTATCTTTCAGAAGAAACAAAGATATCAAGAACAATGTCAGTGGTAGTAATAGGCATAATTGTCATTATAGTAGGTGGGGCTACAACTTTATCCTTTAACCCACAAACATTATTTGGGAGTATCCGTGTTTTTGGAATGACGCTTTTTGATTTCTTCGACCACCTATCTTCTAATATATTAATGCCAATAGGCGGCCTACTAATAGCTATCTTAGGGGGATACTTTTTAAACAAGAATATTATAGAAGAAGAGATTATTAAGAAAAACGGGGTTAGCATACAAACAATGAGTGTTTTTTATTTTATATTACGATACATTACACCGGGCTTATTAGTCCTTGTGTTTTTATCGGCCTTAAAGATTATTTAGGAGGAATTATAATGGCAGTAAAAAAAACATA
>CAZLPH010000044.1:0-8484 GCA_964561345.1 uncultured Candidatus Epulonipiscium sp. | reverse complement strand
ATATAAAGACCCATCAATATGGATCAGGTATTGTGATCTTGTGGAAAGGTGAAAAGCAGGAATTTAGTTTTATGGGGGATATCCCAGTTCTTGCAGATATGCGAAATGTGGCAGGTGAAATTGCAGGGGCTCAAAGAGCAATGGAATTTGCAATAGAAAATAAAGCTAAAAGGGTTATTATTTATTATGACTACGAGGGAATAGAAAAATGGTGTACAGGTGCCTGGAAAGCTAGAAAAGAAGGGACCCAACTGTATGTTAAGGCCTATGAAAAGCTAAAAGAAAAGATTGAAATAGAATTTGTAAAAGTCGCGGCACATACAGGGAATAAGTATAATGAAGAAGCGGATATTTTAGCGAAAAAAGCACTGGGGTTGGTATAAGCGAAAATTTACCTGTATACTTATAGGGCTAAGAGGGCTATAATATAAGTGTAATACAAGGGAGGACCCTTGGTATTAAGGGGGTGTCACTAGAAATGGATAATGACAAAGATATCTATTGCAATGCATGTGGAAAGAAGCTAGAAGCTATTCCAGAAGCTAAAGTATGTAAAGAACACTTGAGTATCAACAAAGAGTGGGGATACTTCTCTTGCAAGGATTTTATGGTGCACTCATTTACAATATGTGAAGAATGTTACGATCAGTGGACCAGTACATTTGAAATTCCCATAGAGAAAACTGTTCAAACAGAATGGGCATGTATGCTTCCAGAGGAGATCCTAGATTTTAAGACTGAAAAGCCACGTGAATAACGTGGCTTTTTATAATTATTATAGGTAAAAGATACCATTAAATGTTTTGTGAGACTTAATTATTCATATAAAGCTTACAAAAAAGCAGAAAAAATAAAAGAAGTATCATAAAAGTGTTGTATTTCTCGTAAAAGTAATATATGATAATGATAATCATTACTAAAGAGAAAAGAGGGATACAATGATTGTTCGCCTACTTAAATATTTAGATGAGGGAAATGATTTTTCAGATAAGGCGGTACAACTAAACCTAGGACTCAGTGAATTTATGGCACAACAATATAAAAATCAGCTAATTAGTGGAGACTATATAAGAAAAGCAGAGGGTCTAGATTGCAATACAGCTTGTGGGTCATGTAAGACGCCATGCGCCTTTGCTGGATCAATGGAGAATCAAGTTATTATGTGGGAAATCACACAAAAAGGTTTAAATGTTTTAGAAAAAAATAAGGTGAGGTGATAAGATGAAGAACTTAACCGAGGTTAATATAGGTGATAAGGTTGTTGTGAAAGGCCTTGAGAATAACAGTAGTGTTAAAAAAAGATTGCTAGAAATGGGTGTTACACCAGGTGCAACGTTGCAAGTTACAGGTAAAGCCCCACTTGGAGACCCAATAGAAGTATTAGTAAGAGGGTATAAGCTTACACTAAGGAAAAACGAAGCAGACGCTATTTTAATATAGGGAGGAATTGTTATGCAAACTATGCCAATGTCTTTTGCGCAAATCGGAAGTACAGTTGAAATTGTAAATATTCTAATGGGGCAAACTTTAAATAAGAAATTAATGGAAATGGGACTTAGTAGAGGAAGTCAAATTCAGATTGTAAAAAATGATGGTGGACAACTAATTTTAGGCGTGGCAGGGAGTAAGTTAGCCTTAGGTCAAGGTATGGGACAAAAAATAATGGTGAAAGCTATTTAATTTTTGTTTTTTTGTGCGGCTAACGAGAATGATAATCATTATGAACAATAATATATATTAGGAGATGAAATATGAGTTGTTTTGCATTAGCAGGGAATCCAAATAGTGGAAAAACTAGTTTGTTTAATATTCTAGCAAAGACTAGGCAGCACGTGGGAAACTGGCCCGGGGTAACAGTTGAAAAAAAAGAAGGAACGGTTAGTCACCGAGGTCAGAAGCACACAGTAGTAGATTTACCAGGTACATATAGTTTAGGGGCTTATTCAGAAGATGAGATTGTTGCAAGAAATTATATATTGCAGGATAATCCAGACGTTGTTATTAATGTTTTGGATGGGACTAATATAGAGAGAAACTTATATTTAACGGTACAAATGATGGAAATGGGAGCAAACATGGTTTTGGCTCTTAATATGATGGATGAAGCTGATTCAAGAGGCATTAAGATTGATTCTAAAAAGCTATCTAAAAAAATGGGTATGCCTATTGTTAGAACCATTGCCATAAAATCACAAGGTATTGAAGAATTAATGGATGCAGCAATAAATGCAGTTGGTAATTCTGCAGCACCAACAATTTTGGATTATGGATCAGATATTAATAAAGAAATTGAAGCCCTAAAAGTAATTCTTAGTCCTTATAGTGATAGACTTGATTATCCTATGCATTGGGTGGCTATTAAGCTGTTAGAAAATGATAGTTACATAGTAGATTTAGTGAAAGAAAAACTGAGTCCTTCTATAATTGAAGAAGCACAAAAGTCAATTGAGCGTGTGACGGAAAAAATAGGATTTGAACCAGAAATGGGTATTGTAGACAAAAGATATAACTATATTTCAGAGGTTTTAAAGGGCTGTTTGGAAAGACCTTCTGAAGAGATGGTAACCACATCAGATAAAATAGATAAAATTGTCACCCATAAATACTTAGGGTTGCCAATATTTGCTTTAATTATGCTCACCTTGTACCAAGTGACATTTTTGATTGGTGCAGGAATGCAAGAAATTATGGAAGGGTGGTTTGAAACCTTCGGTGAGTTTGCAGCTGGTATTTTAGAAAACATGGGTGCTAATGAATTAATAGCTGGTTTTGTATCAGATGGATTAGTTGCAGGTGTTGGTGCTGTTATAACCTTTCTACCTTTGATTATGGTTATGTATTTTTTAATTGGTCTCTTAGAAGACAGTGGTTATATGGCAAGAGCAGCTTATGTTATGGATAAAATTATGAGGGCTTTGGGATTACACGGAAAGACCTTTGTATCCATGATTCTAGGTTCAGGATGTAACGTTCCGGCTATTATGTCAACAAGAACATTAGATAGTAAAAAGGATAGAATGATTGCCATTTTGATTAATCCCTTTGTATCTTGTGGGGCTAAGATTCCTGTTTATGCCTTATTTATTGCTGCTTTCTTTAGTTCTTACCAAGGGTTAATTTTATTTGGTTTATATGCCTTTGGCATTATAATAGCCTTATTATCAGGAATGATATTTTCTAAAGTGCTATTTAAAGGTGAACCATCCTATTTTGTAATGGAGTTGCCACCTTATAGGTTCCCATCGATAAAAAATGTAAGTTTATTAATGTGGGAAAAGGCAAGTTCATTCTTAAAAAGGGCAGGTAGGGTAATATTTCCTATGGTTATTGTGCTGTGGGTCTTATCAATATTTCCTCTAGGTGTTGAAAAAAGTAGTGCCGATTCTATTCTTGGCATGATAGGGAGTGTTATTGCACCACTATTTAAACCAGCTGGATTTGGAACTTGGCAGGCAGGTGTTAGCCTTATAACGGGGGTTGCGGCTAAAGAAGCAGTTATTTCTACAATGGGAATGGTATATGCAGGCGTGGAAGAAGGAACAGCTTTATTAGCCACCATTAAAACGGTCTTTACGCCATTAACAGCCATGTCATTTATGGTAATGACACTGTTATATACACCGTGTCTAACAACTTTAGCAACAATAAAGAAAGAAACAGGATCTACTAAATGGATGTTGTTCTCAGCGGGATATACCTTTGCAATTGCATATGTAGCAGCTGTAGCGGTCTTCCAAATAGGAACATTATTAGGATTTAGTTAGACCTTAATTTAAGTAAAAACAGCTACTATGAACCTAACTTTAATGAGTTAGGTTCATAGTAGCTGTTTTGTGTATAGAAGACTATTTGCCAAAATTATTGTAGATTAAGGGATAAAGGGATATAATAGAAAGTAGAATGTATTATAAATTAGAAATGAGGATTTAAATGCTAGATATATGTTTGCTTGGAACAGGCGGAATGCTTCCGCTACCAGATAGGTTTTTAACGGCAATGTTGGCGAGGCATAATGGTAGGAAACTTTTAATTGATTGTGGTGAAGGAACTCAGGTAACGATGAAAATGTTAGGATGGGGATATAAGACCGTAGATGTGATTTGTTTTACCCATTACCACGGAGATCACGTAACAGGCCTACCAGGGTTATTATTGACTATCGGTAATACGGGTAGGACAGAGCCTATTACGATTATAGGGCCACCAGGACTCAAAGAAGTTGTTAATGGGCTACTAGTTGTTGCAAAAGACCTTAGTTTTGATCTTATTTTAAAAGAACTGCCAGATAAGGCTCAAAGTCTAGAGGTTGGGGAATTTGCCATTGCTATTGCGCCAGTGGATCATAGGATTCCGTGTTTTACCTATAGCATAGAAATTAAAAGGCAACCAAGATTTGTTATGGAAAAAGCCAAAGAGAATAATATTCCTAGAAAGCACTGGAAGAAGTTACAATATGGAGAACAAGTTGTAGATGGTGACTTAGTTTATGAGCCGCACATGGTGCAAGGAGAAGACCGTAAAGGAATAAAGGTGGGGTATTGTACAGATGGTCGCCCTAATTCTGGTATAGTAGATTTAGTGCAAGGGGCGGATCTTTTTATATGTGAAGGTTTATATGGGGATTTAGAAAGCCAGGCTCAAGCAGCTAAATATAAGCATATGACCTATGCTGAGGCAGCTACCCTTGCCAAACAAGGACAGGTCAAGGAACTTTGGCTAACACACTTTAGCCCAGCTAATGTTTATACAAAAGAAGGACTCCAAAATGCAACGGCTATTTTCCCTAACACAGTATTAGGTGAAGATCGTATGACAAAGACACTTATATTTGAAGACTAACACATTTAAAATAAGGGGTGATGTATATGCGTAAGATCATTGCGGTGTTAATAATGATATTTGTGGTTGTGTTTTTTTATCAATCCATTCAAAAAAGACAACCAGAAACAGCCAAGAAAAAAGAAATAGCAGAAGTAATTCAGGATATGGATGATTATTTACAAGATGAATATCCAAATAATCCTATCGAAATTATTGAAATTCACAATGAGACAGTCAATATGCTATACGGCAAGGAATTAAGTGAAGAAGAAACTGTCAGTGCAATAGAGTTGCAAAGAAAAATATATGCAGAGGATTTTTTAGCTTTAAATCCTATAGAGAGTCATATGCTAGAAATTGATAGGGAAAAGGCAATGAATGCTGAAAAAGAAATAAAGGTTATTGGTAGTAAAGTAATGAACTCATATAATGACCCGCCAGGAACCATGAAGGTACAGGTGGTCCATTATACAAATAAGCAGGACCAAGACCTTGTGCGGGAGTATATTCTACAAGAAGAAAAGTCCATAAAATCAGAAACAAAACGTTGGAAGATTTTTGGCTGGGAGAACATAGGCGTAGCTAAAAGCCAGGAGGAAAAAGAGTGAAGGATATAATCGTATTAGCAATAGAGACATCTTGTGACGAGACAGCAGCTGCTGTTGTAAAAAATGGCCGGTATGTCTTATCGAATGTCATATCAACACAAATAGAAACACATAAAAAGTATGGGGGGGTAGTACCTGAAATTGCATCAAGAATGCATGTTCAAGATATCAACCCAGTTATTCAAGAAGCTTTAGACCTTGCGAAAGTGACCTTGGATGAGATAGATGTCATAGGTGTAACTTACGGACCAGGACTTGTTGGTGCCCTACTTGTAGGTGTGGTTGAAGCTAAAGCTTTAGCGTTTGTAAAACAAAAACCATTAGTAGGGGTCCACCATATAGAGGGGCATATTTCTGCTAATTATATAGAAGACCCAAGTCTTAAGCCCCCATTTATATGTTTGATTGTATCAGGTGGTCATAGCCATTTGGTCCATGTTAAGGATTATGGCGAGTACGATATACTGGGTAAAACTAGGGATGATGCAGCAGGAGAAGCTTTTGATAAAGTAGCCAGAGCGATTGGTTTAGGATATCCAGGGGGGCCTAAAATTGACAAGCTAGCCAAAGAAGGGAACCCTAATGCCATAGAATTTCCAAGGGCCACTATTAAGGACAACCCGTACGATTTTAGCTTTAGTGGTGTAAAATCATCCGTTTTGAATTATATCAACCAATCTAATATGAAAGATATAGAGGTAAACAAAGCAGATGTGGCAGCTAGTTTTCAAGCAGCAGTGGTGGATGTCTTGGTTGACAATGCCATTGCCCTCTCTAAAGAAAAAGGTATAAATACCCTTGCATTAGCTGGGGGAGTAGCTGCAAATCAGGGATTAAGGGAGAAAATGCAAGAAGCTTGTGAGAGAGAGGGCATAACATTGAAATACCCAGCTATGAAGTTATGTACCGATAATGCCGCTATGATTGGATCGGCAGCTTACTTTGAATATATAAAGGGTGTTCGGCACGGTTGGGATTTAAATGCTGTTCCTGGATTAAAATTAGGGCAAAAATAAGGGGGTGAGGGTGTGCGAAAAACGTTGCGATGGATTATTGCGGGTTTGATTGGGCTTGTGGGGTTACTTCCTGTTGGGAGGCTTTATGAAATGGGGGTGATTCCGCAAAATGGCACAGGGGTACTTAATGTACTATACTCAAATATCGAAATTATTATATTTATAGTCATAGGGGGTATAGCATTTTATACTGTTGCAAATCCTATATCAAAAAGGTTCTCACATAAAATAGAGTCCATATTAGAAGAAAATACTTTGCAAGAAATTTTGATATATGTAATAGCCATAGCTATTGGCCTTGGGGTTGCCAACCTAATAGGGAATGCCTTTGGTCAAAACAAAAGATATACACCTTTTGCAATCTTACTATATATAGGCTTAGGGTATTTTGGCTACCATACTGCACAGCTAAAAAGTGAAGAGATTAAAAGATGGTTTTCTAAAAAAACAATAACCCATGAGAATGAGGCTACACCTAAGATACTAGATACCAGTGTTATTATTGATGGAAGAATTGTAGACATCCTTAAAACAGGTTTCATTGAAGGAAGAGTCGTTATTCCAGTTTTTGTTTTAGAAGAACTAAGACATATAGCTGACTCCGCAGATGGCCTAAAAAGAAATAGGGGGCGTAGGGGCCTTGATATTTTAAATGAAATTAAAGAAAATCTAGCAGTCCAAGTGGATATTGTGGAAAAGGATTACAAAACAATTAAAGAAGTTGATAGTAAACTCATTAAGTTGGCAGAAGAGTTAAATGGTGCCCTTGTAACAAATGATTATAATTTAAATAAAGTAGCTAGTTTTCAAAAGATGACGGTCCTAAATATTAATGAACTGGCAAATGCAGTTAAACCTGTGGTTCTGCCAGGGGAAGAAATGCATATTTTAGTTGTTAAAGAAGGAAAGGAAGATACCCAGGGCATTGGCTACCTAAATGATGGCACCATGATTGTTGTTGAAGGGGGACGTAAATATGTTGGGGAAACCATAGATGTTCTGGTAACGACAGTTCTACAAACGGCTGCAGGAAGAATGATTTTCACCAAACTAAAATAATGGGCGGAGGGGTAGTGTGTACGCTAGTGTGGTAATTGTGGCGGCAGGTAAAGGGAAACGTATGGGGACTGATATTAAGAAACAGTACTTGAAGCTTAATGGAAAAGAAGTGTTAGCCCATACAATTCAAAAATTTGAAGATTGTAATGAGATTGATGAAATTATTATTGTTACAGGAAAAGAAGAGATAGAATACTGCACAGAGCATATATGGAAGAAGTATGATTTTTCTAAGATAAAAAAGATTGTCCCAGGTGGCAAGGAACGTCAGGATTCAGTCTATAATGGGTTATTACAAGTAGGGAGTCAAACAGATATTGTCCTTATACACGATGGTGCAAGACCTTTGGTAAGAAATGAGCAAATTAAAGGGAGCATAGAAACCGCAATGAAAGAAGGCGGATGTGTCATAGGGGTACCCGTGAAAGATACAGTAAAAATATGTGATAGCAAGCAATTTGTAAAAGAAACACCCTTAAGGGATACTTTGTGGGTTGTGCAGACACCGCAGACATTTAAATATAATCTCATTATGGGGGCTTATAAAGATGCTTTTAAAAAAGGCTTAGTGGTAACAGATGATTCAATGATGGTTGAGGCACTAGGTTACCGTGTTAAAGTCGTTCAAGGGTGCTATGACAATATTAAAATAACAACACCAGAAGACTTGGTCATTGCTAAAAGCCTGATGAGCTAGAATAGTGAAATGCTATATTATAAGGGTTTCAAGTATGGTTTAAATAAGGGGAAGAAATAATTTAAAACAAAATGCAAAAACCCCTTGACGATGAAGAAACCCTATGATATATTATATAAGCGTCAGGCGAGAAATAGCAAAAAAGATAAAAGAATGAAAAAAGAAATAAAAGATTCTGCTTGACAACAAAGGTTTTAATATGTTATATTAGATAAGCATTTTAGATTTGGTTATGGAGGGGTGTCCGAGTGGCTATAAGGAGCTGGTCTTGAAAACCAGTGTC
>CAZLPH010000043.1:0-15248 GCA_964561345.1 uncultured Candidatus Epulonipiscium sp. | reverse complement strand
ATATGCTCTAACATCATATAAACATCATCGATAAAGCCTGTTACAATCCTAATACCTGCAATATCTTTAATTGATTGTGTTATTGCCGTTTGGTTAAATGGGACATTCCTATTTTCCATTTTTTTAATAAGAGATGCTGGATCCTTTAATCTTGTCTTGATATGCTCGATAGGCGAGTAGCCATAGGTAGCATTCCATTCTAAATCTAATATCTTAAAATCACTCTCTAGTTCTATTAAGACCATTTCATAACTTTTCACAAATGGCATCCATTCATTCTTCATTACTTCTATTATGTCAAATTTGTCTGGGTTTTCTTTTAGTAATTGAATTTCTCTTATGCCTATTTCTTCTAATATCATAACTCTAACCCATTTAAAATCTCTTTTAAAGCTTTAAGCTCTTCTTTTGTTAATGTAATCCCCTTGCCCATTTTGGCATGTTCAGGGGCCCAGTCCCTTATATCATACTTTGCTTCCCTATCATTCCAACTAATTAGATTAAGCTCTTTTCCCCAAGCTGTTCCTGATTCCGAAAGCTTTCCTATTTCTTCTGTAATTTCATACTTTATATTAGCCATATTATATTCTCCCTCCAAATTGTTATTTTATACATTTTATTATAACTAATTTTCAATCTACCTTCAACAGACAGATTGTTAACATTATCCACTTTGTATTCATATTTTATACATATTTATCATTATACTGCACATACTAGATTTCATTAAGGAGGTTTTTTCAATGAAGAGTAATGTGGGAAAACGCACCACTATAACCAACACACCGGCCGGGACAGATCAAACCGAAATGGTGAGGCATGATTTCTTTGGGAACCCTGAAGATGGCGTGGTCACCAATTCTAAGCCTATGCCAACAGAAGCTACTTTTAAAAATAGTAAGTTTAATAAAAAAGACAATTATTCTAATTAATAAAACTTGCCTACCATGGACGTGGTAGGCAAGTTTTTACATAATGACTTCTACATCATTAATCAATATCATTTATTTTTTTATACAAACTTACAGTAACTACTTATTCAGATTGCCTTCCATAACCTTTTTAGCTTTGGCTATTTCATCACTATTGGTTGCAAATAGTGCATATTCTGACAGAATTGGAAGTCCCATAGGCACCCCTTCTTTCCTATATATCATAGGACTTTCTTTATCAACCCTGCCGGACATATGATAACTTGTGGCATTTGTCTTTCTTATAACCTCTGAAATTGAATTGGAATCAATTCCGCCCCCTGGCATAATATCAATCTCACCATTTGCCTTCTTAATAAGTTCTTCTATCAGATCTGCCCCTTCTAAAGCTGTTTCTTTTTGACCTGATGTTAAAATAGCTTGTATTCCTAACTCCTTAGCCAGCTCTAAAGCTTCAAACGGATCCCTACACACATCAAATGCCCGGTGTAAAACAACATTCATTGGTTTTGCAAGGCTTATTAGTATTTCCATTCTTTCCTTGTCTAGTGAACCGTCTGGCTTCAATATACCAATAACGACCCCATCTGCTCCGTATTTTTTCATACTAACAACCTGACGTTTTATTTCTTCAAACTCCAAATCTGTATAACAAAAATCACCAAACCTAGGACGTATAATTGTATGGACCGGAATTTTCACCTTTTCCTTCACAATTTCAAGTAAACTCGTACTTGGTGTTGTGCCCCCAATGATCAAGTTTCCGCATAATTCAATCCTCGTTGCACCGCCATTTTCTGCTGCCATAGCGCCTTCTGCCGTATCTACGCAAATTTCCAAGTGTAACATGATGCTCAGCTCCTTATTTGTTTTTTATCTTATGGCTTTAGTTTAACAGTTTAGGGAATTATTCTCAAGTTCTAACAAGCATGACGCATTAGGGGACGGTTCACAAATAGTCATAGTTTGGAAAACTACCGATATTTGTGAACCGTCCCCTTGGCAGATCCCATTTTTTACTTATCTAGTGAACCGTCCCCTAGGCCTAAATCTTCTCTAGCAAAACCGTAAAGTTATAAAGCACATTCCCCGATGGAACTGCTATAGCATACCGGTATTCCCCCACTTCCCCTTCCACGTAATACACACCCTTATAAACATTGTTACGGACCCTTTTAGCCTCTTCAAGCTCTTTATTAATCTCAGCTGTAATGGCCAAGAAAGCGTCCTGCCCCATGTTCATCCGCTGGCTAATCTTATCTAAGCCTGGCATGGCTTCTACTTGCTTAGGATGAGCTGGGTCACCCCTCATGTAGCCATGGGCCTGAACACTATAGGTATCTGGCCTAGTTGTATCATGCATGACCTCATAAGCAACTGCCTTGTCTACATTTTCCTGCATCTTTTCATTGGCAAAAAAACTATTTTGGGCAAATAGGCCGTAATTAGAACTCGTAGCCACTAGGGTTTCTCCCTGAGCTCCTTTTATGTAGCCGGTTATAAGCATGCCGTCTTCTTCTAACTGGCCCCCTATCCCCTCAAATACCCTAGGAATCTCTGGCTGGAATGCCCATTTAAATTCTAAACGCCTGGTGTCACTCCTTGCCGAGTAATTAAATGATAAATAGCTTCTGCCCATGGTTAAGATTTCTTCTATATCCTTCTTATCTATGCCAGCTTGTGTCATCTCACCTTCCCTATCTGCTAGCCAAGTTAAGAGATGGTCTTTACCCATAACACTTGCAATAGCCTTAACCCCTGGATGATCTCCTAAGAGCATATAATTATTTCTTGGTTCCATAAAAACACCACTAACAAGGGGACGGTCTGCTACTATAAACTCATCTACCAAAACCCTAATGTTCACACGGCCATCATCAAATTTGTACACCCCCCTAAGGGCATCTGGGTGATCATCTTCTGTAAGCACCATATTATTATTCTTAAATTCCTTTTCTAAATCCGAAAATAAAATGGCATCTTCTTGCTCCGTGTCATAAATCAATCCTTCCTGATAAGTCTCACGGCCTCCTTCTCTTATCTGAGTAACCGTTGAGCTTTGGCTAGCACATCCTACTAATAAGACCATACTGGTGGTCACAGCAATTATAAGTCTTTTCATCTTCTCACCTGCTTTCTATCCATGTTTTGTCGTCATTTCTACACTTTTGCTACTGAAAAAATAACCTAAAGCTGCCCCTATGGCCATTGAAATCAAGGTTATTATAGAATTTTCTATCCCTGTAAATATAACTATAATAATGGGCAATAAAAGCAAACTACATAAGGTGCTGCCTATGATTAAAAGCTTTCCTACCCAAGGATAAAGGGCAATCTCACCGTTTTTTTCAACATCATTATAGCTGATAAAATAGTTGGCAAGTATAGTGCTTATGATAATAGCAATTATTAAAACCACCATGTATAATGGAAACCACTGATAATCGTATGCCCCATAAAGATTCGTATAATTCTCAAGTAAGTTATGCTTATCTAATTTTAAAATATTCCCTAAGTATCTAAATTCCGGTCTTCCTCCTAGGAAAATCTGTGCCCCTTTTGTCAAGCTTTCTACATAGGTAAAATAGCCAATACCAATGGATAGGAAGCTTAAGTTTGCCGGGACTGCATAGCCTAAAAACAAGGGGACAAAAAAGACCACACCGCCTATGATAGATCCCACTATATTTTGCCCAATTAAGCTTTGGACCATCATTAAAAACGAATAAACTACTAACATAATCAGCCATATAAATACTAGCCACAGCAGTAAGGTTCTGGCGCTATCTTGATTTTCCAGCAACTCTCCTAAAGGGTTATACTGATAAATCCTACTAATCCAGACCTGGTGTTGCATCCGGATCATATAAAGAGCCCCTGCAAAAACGATTAGTGGCACTGTAAAGGTGCTCATTCCCATTAGGTATTTAATCTTAAACTGCTCCCTACGGGTATAAGGTAGGCTGCTTATAAACTTACCAATATGGCTATTTCTATCGTGGCTAAATAACACCCCCACAAGAACCATCATAGAAATCAAAAGCATTGGAACCATTGTCCCTGCCACACCATATAATTGATTGGTAAAAATAGCTTGTTGGTACTGCCTTAAAAGGTAGGCTGTTTTTTCCTGGGCCATATTATCACTTATAACCAGTGTAAAAAAGGTAAATATACAAGCGTAAAGTAGCATAAGCCACTTTAAACTCTTCCATTCCTTTTTTACTAACGGATGACTTATCATCTTCCCACTTCCTTTCTAGTCTTTACTTTGTATAAACTTCTTATCATCTCATACCCCATATTTTTCAGACCTTGTTATAACTTTACTCATGAGCACATAAGCAAGCAAAGCGCTAATTGCAAATGTCATGAGTTCATAAGAAGCTGAGTTAATCCTAATGAATTGTCTTATGAGATTATTCCCTAGGAGGCCACTACATAAAGCAACCCCTAAGACAAGGATCGGTCTCATCCATGGAAATATCAGTAAATAACCATTTCGACTGGTCTCGTTTTTTTCATAAAACATTATGGCAGCAAAACTAGCTATAAGTGACATAATGATTAAAACAATAAGTGTCATCATATAATTTTCCGTTGAAATAACCGGATTAATATGGAGCTGGCTTTGCCCAAACTCAATCATGGTAAAATGGTCCCTAGGCGGTGTTATAAAATAATATAAATTAGCTGCCCTATTATTAGTTATACGCCATCTACTTGTATCTAAAATCCGAGACAAGGTTGAGCCGCCAGCTTCCAAAATAAACCATGGTACTGCCACAATAATTGCGCCCATAATACTGGCTGCTATAGTGTTCCCAATTAAACTTTGCATCAGCATAAGAACACTAAAAAAAGCCACCATGAATAAATAAGATTGGACTAAAATACCAATAACAAGGCCTACTCTATCGTAGGCTACTAGCCCCTCATAAGCAAAGGAACTATACCACTTTTGAATCCAGCTTATATTGACTTGGTACATAATAATGGTTAAAGCTGTGCCTATTAAAAAGGGTATGGTAAAGGCTAATACGCCCACAAACCACTTCACCTTAAATTGTTCTTTTTTTGTAAAAGGAAGGCTACTTATAAACATGCCAACGCCTTCTCTTCGGTCACTTTGAAATAACATGACACTCATCACAATAATAATTGGAATAAGCATCAACATCAATGCCCGAAAATCACTATGAAAATGACTTAGAAAAACAGGGTCTAGGATGAGTCCTCCTTGCCCAGCTGCACGTATATAGGCATCCGGGTTCCTGTCAGGCCCCAAGAGCCTCTCTTGGTAGCGCATTAGGGAGTGACTAAGTGAAAGAAAGCTTATCATAAACAGAGCTATCATTAGGCTACTCCACCATTTGGCAATTTTCCATTCTTTCCAAAATAGGGGGTGTTTAAAAATCATTATTTCACCTCCTCATTGGTGTGAATAAAAATTTCTTCTAGGCTGAGATTTATTTGCTCGATAAATTTCGCCCCTGCTTCATACAATCTATCTTCTAGGCCTTTTGAATACTTTTGTGTGATAATATAATAAACCCTGCCAACCTTTTCTACGGCCCTAATCTCTTCCCATGTGGTTAAATCTGCTGGCCCATCTTGGTCAAATACCACTTGAAGTTTTTTGATATTCTTCTTCATGTCATCAAGGCTACTCATGTATGTAATTTGACCCTTGTGAATCATAGCAATTTCATCACATATGCGTTCTAGCTCACCTAAATGATGGGAAGAGACAAAGATTGTTAGCTGGTTTTGTGCTACTTCTTGCAATAAAATATCTAGCATTTGTTTTTTAGCTAGGGCGTCAAGACCAGAAGTTGGCTCATCTAAGATCAGCACATCTGGATTAATTGCTAGGTTTAGCATCAAGGACAACCTCATTTGCATTCCCTTAGATAACTGGCGAACCCTTTTATCTTGGTCTAGCTTAAAAACACCGTTGTAATCATTAAATTTATCTGTTGAAAAGCTTGGATAGGTTCGCTTATAAAATTCAACCATTTCTTTTACTTTAAAAAATGGGAAATATTGATTTTGATCTGCTACGTAGCCTATTCTTTCTTTTACAATTGGATTTTCATAGACAGGCTCTCCGTTTACGGTTATAGCCCCTTGGTCTGGCTTATAAATCCCCGTCATACACTGAATCAGGGTGGTTTTTCCGGCACCATTTTCACCTATTAGACCAAAGATGGTACCTTTTTTTACTGTAATATTAATATCTGAAAGAGCCGTAAAACTACCAAACCTTTTGCTTGCATTACTAATTTCTATCATAGTATCACTTCCCCTCTAATTCTTTATATATCTTTTCTACTTCATTGTTCATTTCCTCTTTAGACAACCCCATATAATGCATTTCAATAATAATCTTCTTTAATGACTTTTTGATTTCGTTCATCTTATCATCATCTGCCTTTGCCTTATAATCTGTTCTTATAAATGTGCCCCTGCCCCGGACAGTTTCTATAACACCCATGCGCTCTAGTTCTTGGTAAGCTTTGCTAACAGTATTAGGGTTGGCTAAAATCATAGATGATAGTTGGCGTATAGATGGCAACTGGTCCCCTGGCATCATTATTTCCTTGATAATATTTTCTTTTACCCTATCCGCAATTTGTTCGTATATAGGTTGGCTGCTTCTTGGATCGATATTAATCATTGATTCACCCCATTTCTTTACGCGCCTTATGTAATGTCATTAGTAGTTGTTTACATGATGCTTAACTGTATTATGTGTAATAGTATATATAGTACACTATTAGAATAATACTATTTGGAAGATTTGTCAAGAGGGGAATCTAAACGAGGGACAGTTCACAAGTCCCATTAGTTATTTTACTAATGAGACTTGTGAACCGTCCCCCGCCAGCGGTATACTTTTTTTGGCTTCCCTCATTCCTCATTTGTTTAATTTTTGGCACCACAAAAAAGCCTTCACTATTTGATTAAATTAATTTTATCTCTGTAATACCTATTTAAATTTTACTTGGTTCTTCCCATTTAACTACTAGCAGCTATAGTAATAAAGTCTTCTATTAATTCTCTTTCTTTCATGACAAAATCCACTCCCTTTGCTGTTAGATACGCTATGCCAGACTGGGTCATATTACCTACCACTTCACAGATTTGCCGATGGCTCATATTGCAAAAGTTGGACATTAATACACAGGTTACTGCCCGTATTTTAATGCAATCCCTCTTATATTTTACATATATATCACTGGGGTTCTGTTTTAGTTTTTGAGCTAGATAGTCCATAATTTCAATTGGTGCACGGGTTCTAGCGATAAAAGTTTTCTCGCTGCGGTATTCGCTTTTCACCTTTGTAAACTCAATCTCTGTTTCAGTTTCTAAATCAACACAGTTTCTCACTAATTTCAAATAATCCTTTTTATTTTGTTTGTGCTTAAATCCTATAAGATTGACCAAAAATGATCGCGTTAGAACGCTAAACTTATTGGTCTCATCTATATATTCCATTAAACTTGAAAAGGGATATTTTTGAATTTTTTTCTTATATCCTGGCATGTCTTTAGGGTTATTATGAATATAAGCTGATACTGTGATCATGTA
Source organism: uncultured Candidatus Epulonipiscium sp. (assembly GCA_964561345.1). Lineage (GTDB taxonomy): Bacteria > Bacillota > Clostridia > Lachnospirales > Cellulosilyticaceae > JAAYSX01. The sequence goes on along the minus strand of CAZLPH010000043.1, from coordinate 7,722 downwards.
CCGGTCACTTTCAATGGGTGTACTAAAAAAACGCTCTTTAAATACTGGCCCATAGCGTTTATATTTTTTATTATAATAGTAACCATAAGTTATATTAATACAGCCTATTACTTTGGATATATCAGAACCTAAACAATCTATAATATAATGTCCATGGGTATCCATTAAACAGTATGCATATAATGTAAAGCCATATTTTATCTTATATTTATTAATTATTTGTAGATATTTAGCCTTATCTGCATCCTCCCTAAATAAATCAAATTCTCTTAAACTCTTAACCACTATGTGGTATTGCCCTGTCTTACTTATCACTCTAGCACCTCTTGGCATGTATATCCTCACCTTTCTTTTACTTAGTTAAGATTATTGCCAAGTTAGATATTTTTAAACAAAAGACGGGAGGGGACAGTTCACAAATAATGTTAGTTAAGACTAGCATTATTTGTGAACCGCCCCCTCCCCTGTACTTAATCTAAGTGAAATACCTTTTTCAGCGTGACAGCCTTTGGACTATTATCTGAATTAGTCTCCATAATATCAGCCATGAAGTCCCACCATCTCTGATTAATAGCTGTTTCAGCCCCTTGATTCCAAAGTTCCTCATCTTCTATTTCAATATATCCAAACAATACTAAAGTTTCTTCATCCAAAAAAATCGTATAGTTTTTACCACCATGGTCATGGATCATTTCAATCATTTCCGGCCATAATTGATTGTGACGAATTTCATATTCTTTTTCTTGGCCTTTATTTAGTTGCATTTTAAATCCCTTGATCATTTATCTTCCCCCTTAGCTGATTAATGGAATAAAGGGGGACGGTTCACAAATAATACTAATGCTCTAACTGACATTACTTGTGAACCGTCCCCCAGTTCCCCTAAAACCAACGTTACTTGTGAACCGTCCCCTTAAAACACGCTCTTATAAATCTCAACCATATCTGCCTTAGTGGCTTTTCTTGGGTTACCTGGTGTACAAGGATCTTGCATTGCCAGATCTGCTAGTTGATCAATATCCTCTGGATCAACACCCATTTCTTTGAAGTTTTCTGGAATGCCAACTGTTTTAGATAATGCTTTAACCGCCTCTATACAGGCTACCTTAGCTTCATCTAAAGTCATATTACAAGTGTCAAGTCTCATGGCATCTGCCATGTTTACGAACTTTTCACCGGCTACGTCCATATTGTATTCCATAATATGTGGTAACAAAATAGCGTTGCATACGCCGTGTGGTAGGTCATAGAATCCACCTAGTTGATGAGCCATTGAGTGTACAATGCCCAGACCACCATTTGAGAATCCCATTCCTGTAACAAATTGTCCATAGGCCATTTGCTCTCTTGCTTCTATATCTTTACCATCTTCTACCGTTTGTTTGAGGCTTGCAAAAATTACTTTGATAGCCTCTAAGTTAAACATATCAGTAAAGGATGTTGCACCTGTTGAAATATATCCTTCAATGGCATGGGTTAAAGCATCCATACCTGTTGCTGCTGTTAGGGACTTAGGCATATCAACCATAAGATTTGCATCATTAACGGCAACTGATGCCATAGAGTTTTTATCCACAAGAACCATTTTTACTTTGCGTTCTTCATCTGTAATAACATAGTTAATGGTTGCCTCACTAGCTGTTCCTGCTGTTGTATTAATGGCAACAATTGGTAATGACTTCTTCTTTGATAGATGGACACCATTGTAATCTACAATCCTTCCACCGTTTGCACCCAAAATCCCTACGCCTTTTGCTGCGTCTTGAGGGGACCCGCCACCAATACTAATAATAAAATCACAATTGTTTTCTTGTAATATTTTGTAGCCATCTTCAACATTTTTAACCGTTGGATTTGGCTTTACATCACTAAAAACAATGTAGTCTATATTGGCTTTATCTAAAACAGCTAGGACCTTCCCCACTATTCCTACCTTTACTAATACATTATCCGTAATAACAATTGCTTTTTTAACATTAAGATTGCTAATTTCACCTGGTACTGATTCAATTGCGCCTGCTCCCATTAATACTGTACTTGGAAAATAATAAGTGTTTGACATGTTAATCCCCTTTTCTCTTAGATAATATGCTTATTATGGTCTCATGTTATTTTTTATAAAAATGCTTTTGGTAATGTTACGCTAAAAGCATTTGCTAACTCTTCAAAATTCTCTGTTGTAATCGTTTGCAGTTTTGTTGGTGAGATAGATAGTACTTTCACCAATATTTCTGCCGATTTTTCTGCTGTATGCATAAGGCCAAATGTAAGGTCAAAATCCTCACCAGAACAGAACATACCATGGTGAGCCCATATGGCTACATTGTATTTCTCCATTAACTTGCTAGTTTCTACTGCTATCTCTCTACCACCAGGTACCATCCAGTTTACCATTCCAACGCCTTCAGGGAAAACAACTGGGCACTCTGTGGCCATTTCCCAAAGTTCTCTTGTAAAGACTCTATCTTCTAGAGGCAGTACAAATGTTAAGGCAATAATATTAGGAGTATGGGCATGATAAATCACACGGTGCTGATCATTGGTGACTCTTTTTTTAACTTCATGATTCATGAGGTGTGATGGAAATTCACTTGTTGGACGGCCACCATTTTTTAGGCCCCAGCAAATTTTGTACTGCTCACCCTTGTCATCAATTTCAACAATTGCAATAGAATCTTCAGGGTCAGACATAACGTTTCTAAAAAACTTTCCACTGCCTGTTACTAAGAAGTATTCACTCGCAAGTCCTGGTACCTGGGTTCCTATTGGCTCCCATTGGCCACCATCTGTTAATTGGTCTTTAACCTGTTCAATCTCTTCTTGTCTAATTCTGTAAGTAAGATTGCCACCATTTCTTTCATGCCATCCTTGTTCCCAACCATCATTTGATAATCTCATAAACCCTTTTACAAATTCTGCTTCTAATACTTTCATCTTAAGCCCTCTTTTCTAAAATTTATAGTGATTTATATTAAATGAGTTTTTTATGCACCCACGTGCTGCATCTAGATCTTTGAATACCCCTGCGCTAATCATCTGTGCCACTAAATTACCAGTAGCAGTTGCCTCTGTTGGCCCAGCTAAAACGCTCTTGCCAGTGATCCTTGCTGTTAATTCATTGAGATACTGGGCATTAGCCCCGCCACCTACAATATGAATGTCATCAAATTCTTTTCCTCTTATCATCTCTATTTCTTTAACTGTTTTATCATAACAAACCCCTAAACTCTCATAGATGACTGCTGCCACTTCCCCAACACTTTTAGGAACTTGTTGATTACTTTCTTCACATGCCTTTTGCACTTCTTCAGTCATATTAGTCGGGGCAATAAATCTTGGGTCATTACAATCAACAATAGAGGTTATGGTTTCCTTTGAAGCCATCTCACATAACTGTTCAAAAGAATATTCTCTATTACCCTCGTTGCGTACAGACTGTATCATCCAAAGGCCCATAATGTTTTTCAGATACCTAAAGCGGTAATCATAGCCCCCTTCATTGGTAAAATTAAGCTGGGCACTTTGACTCGAACAATCCGCCTCCATCTGCTCTATCCCCATTAAAGACCATGTGCCTGAGCTAATGTACAAGGCCTGCTTATCTACCACAGGAACTGCAACAACTGCCGAAGCAGTGTCATGTGTGGCTGGAAGAACCACCTTGCAATTATAGCCAAGCTCTTCTTGAATTTCCTGGCTAAGATCCCCAAGAACCAGTCCTGGTAAGGCAATCTCACCAAAAATCTCTTTCTTATAGCCTAAAGCTTCTATTAACTCAAAATCCCACTCTTTGCTTACAGGGTTCATAAGCTGAGTCGTTGTGGCATTGGTGTATTCATTCTTTTTAATGCCTGTTAGTAAAAAGTGAAAGTAATCTGGCACCATAAGCATCGACTTAGCTTTGTTCATATCCTCTGGCCGTTGCTCCTTAATGGCCATTAATTGGTAAATTGTATTAAATGGCTGTTTTTGTATGCCTGTCCTTGCATAAAGAGATTCTTCCTTAATGATCTCATAGACCTTCTCATCCATCCCACTCGTTCTGCTATCCCTATAGGCAACCGTCGGACCAAGTATTTTGTCATCTTCATCTAATAGAACAAAGTCAACTGCCCAAGTATCAATCCCTACACTAATGGGAATCTTCCCCAAGGCCTTACATTTTTTCATTCCTACTCGTATTTCTTTAAATAATGTTTGTAAGTCCCAGCATAAATGATTATCTGTTTTAGTCATTCCATTATCAAAACGATGTATTTCTTCAAGGATCATTTTTCCATTATCCACATGCCCTAGTATATGTGTTCCACTAGAGGCACCAATATCTATTGCCAAAAAATAGTTAACCATGACATCTCCTTTCACCTACTTATATGTTATCGTTTCCATATAGTCTTTTCTACATTTTTTATTTAAAACAACCTATTATTATAGGATATAGTTGCCTTTATATAATATTTCGCATTTATAGATTGACTATTTGCTCATAGTATATCATAATAATGTTATCGATACCATATAAATTTAAACTTTTAAAAAATAAGGAGGATTTAATATGTCAACTATTTTAAATCAATACGAATACGCAAAAAACTATTTTTCAAAACTTGGGATTAATACGGATGAGGCCATTGATAAATTAAAGGATATTGCTATTTCTATCAATTGCTGGCAAGGAGATGATGTGACAGGATTTGAAAATCCAGATGGTGAATTATCAGGGGGTATTCAAGCCACAGGTAATTATCCTGGTAAGGCTCGTAACGCCACTCAGCTTCGCCAAGATCTAGAAAAAGCTTTTGAGCTTATTCCAGGCAAAAAACGTCTTAATCTTCATGCGATCTATCTTGAGTCAGATACACCTGTGGAAAGAAATAAAATTAAACCTGAACATTTTAAAAACTGGGTTGAGTGGGCAAAAAAACATAATATTGGCTTAGATTTTAACCCTACTTTCTTTTCACACCCATTAGCTAGTGATGGCCTTACCTTAAGTCATCCTGATAAAAAAATTCGTGAGTATTGGATTGAGCACGGCAAGGCTTGCCGAAAAATCAGTGAATATTTTGGGAAAGAACTTGGAACACCTTCTATGATGAATATCTGGGTTCCGGATGGTTATAAAGACATTACGGTTGACCGCTTTGGTGCCCGTCAACGTTTAAAAGAATCACTCGATCTCATGCTCACCGACAAAATTGATCCTGCCTATCACTTAGATGGTGTTGAGTGTAAACTTTTTGGCATTGGATCAGAGTCTTGTGTTGTTGGCTCACATGAATTTTATTTAAGCTATGCCCTCAAAAATGATATTATGCTTACTTTAGATAGTGGCCACTTCCACCCAACTGAAGTTATATCAGATAAAATTTCTTCAATCCTTACTTTCTCCGACCAACTACTTCTTCATGTTAGCCGCCCTGTACGTTGGGATAGTGACCATATTATAACTTTAGATGAAGAATTACAAAATATCATGAAAGAAATTGTCCGTCATGATTTCACCGATAGGGTTCATATTGGCCTTGACTTTTTTGATGCAAGTGTTAATAGAATTGCTGCATGGGCTATTGGAACACGTAATGCTAATAAAGCCCTCCTACTTGCACTCTTAGAGCCGACACAAGAATTAATTGAAGCAGAAGCAAGTGGTAATTTCACTAAGCGCCTAGCACTTTTAGAAGAACTTAAGTCAGCTCCATGGCACGCTGTATGGGACTACTATTGCCAAAAACAAAATGTACCTGTTGGACTTGAGTGGCTAGATCATGTGAATAAATACGAAGAAGACGTTTTATCAAAACGATGAGCCCTAAACCAACCATTAAGGACATCGCCTTAAAAGCAGGCGTATCCCATACAACTGTTTCGCGGGTCCTTAATGAGAGTCCTTCCGTTAGCCCTGCTACTCGGGAAAAGGTACTAGCCGTTATTGATGAGCTGGATTATTCCCCCGATGTAAATGCCCAAATGCTTAGAACCAAGCGTTCAAAAACCATTGGCATTATATTTCCTGACTACTTAAATCCTTTTTATTATGAATTGTTACATGACCTAGAAATAGAAGCCCGTCTTCATGGCTATCAAATTATTATTTCTAGCACCGGTAATAATGATGAAGATCATATAAAGACCTTAGTCCAAAGAAATGTCGATGGCCTGATTGTCTGTAACTACCAATACGGCGAAGCTGTTGCTAACTATCTTTATGATGTATCAAAGACTAAACCCGTGATTTTTATGGACCACTACCAATACGCTGATAGTGTTAATTTGGTTTATTCAGATGGCTACCGTGGCATTCAAACCACTACTAGGCACTTAATTGATAGTGGTCATACCAAGATTGGCTATGTTGGATCTTTGGATCCCTACAAAGTCGCCAAAGATCGTTTAAACGCCTATAAAAACACATTAGAAGATTTTAATATTCCTTTTCATGCTGACTGGTTATTTGAAGGAGATTATTCGACTCACTCAGGCGAGGCAGCAGCTCAGTATTTCTTAAGCTGCTCCTCTAGGCCTAGTGCCATTGTCTTTGCTAATGATGCTATGGCCATTGGTGCCCTCAAGCACTTTATTGCTAGGGGAATATCTGTACCAGATGAGATTGCTATTATTGGCTATGATGATATTAATTTGTGTGAATTAGTCACACCACCTCTATCATCTTACAGGCAACCCCTAGAACAAATTGCAAAATCTGCTATGGATCTTTTCTTAGAATATGGTGAGGATCCTCTGATGCCGAAAAAGCAGATTGTACTCGGCGGAGAGCTTATGATACGTGGTTCAAGCAAAATAAAATAGGTTTGTAAAATAAAATACCCCCACATTCTTTAAAGAATGTGGGGGTATTTTATTCGTATTTAATGACACACTAGTAAGAAACGACTATCCCACGGTTTCCCGCATATAACGTTGCAACGCCGCCAGTATTGACGACCTTTACATCTAACTCAGGAAACAAAGCAATAAGTTCCTGCTTTAAATCATTTGCTCTTTCCACGCAATTACAATGGGAAATCACCAGCATTTTTTTGTTGCCACTTTCGATACCCTCTATGGTACTTTCCATTAGCTTTTTAAGGGCTCTTTTTATGCCACGTGCCTTGCCCATTTGAACAATAACGCCCTTATCAGTAGCACTTAAAATAGGAATAATATTTAATGTATTAACAAGCAAGGCCTTAAGGCCTGTTAATCTACCATTTTGTTGTAAAAAGGTAATATCTTCTAAGACAAATACAATCTTCTGCTTTTTAATAAAATCATTTAGCTTTTCAATCACGGTTTCAAAATCATTGTATTGCTTTTCGAGTTCAATTAGCTGATAAGCTAGAAGGGTTTGCCCAGCACATGCACTTTTAGTATCAAAAATCCTGATCTTAGCATTTGGAAATTCTTCTAAAAATAATTTTTCACCTAATTTCGCACTATTATAAGAACCTGTTAATTCTGACGATGCAGTAATGACATAGATTCTATCTTCATGATGTTTTGCAAATAGGTTTTTATACTCCTCTGGTGAGGGGCATGCTGATTTAGGACATTCCTTAGCTGATGCTATCTTAGATAATAATAAAATCTGATCTAACTGCCCATTATCTATAAACTCTTCATTATCAATCCTTATTGTAAGAGGTGCCACGGAAAAGTTATCCATTGCTATTAATTCCTCTGACCGATCACCAACACTATCCATAATAATATGATATCCCA
>CAZLPH010000042.1:0-15305 GCA_964561345.1 uncultured Candidatus Epulonipiscium sp. | reverse complement strand
TTGGATCTTTTTGCAGGTAAGAATAACCATGAAGCTGTTGAAAAAGCAGGTTCTGGTGGCCATAAAGAAATCAACCGAACTAACCTTAGTTTAGATCAAATTAAGGAAGGTCTTGAAGAAAAGATTGTTAAAGACCAGATTGAGTTAATTCGATTTAGAAACACTTTCCCGGCTTTTGGATTTGATGCAAAACTTACGGTTCTTGATTCAGAAGAAGATAAGTTGACATTAAAATGGGAAAATAATGGTTATAGTGCTACATTGATGGCTGATCTTGAAAAGTGTGACTTTGAGATAGAGATTGAAGAGCCGCACTCTTAATAAGAAAACCCCCTAACCAGACTGCTTAAATAGTCTGGTTAGGGAGTTTTTACTTATAAGTCAATTTATTGTACCGTATCCATAACCTTAGTGGTTCTAATAGCTGTTTCACCCGTGCTAAGGGCAGTACCGCGGCCTAGAAGCTCATCTACCATGGTCTGGATAAGCGGTTGCTGAATATGCTCAGGTGGGATGATATTAAAGGACTCTACCCCTTTAGCGGTATGAAGTTCTATGGGCTCAAAGGAAAATGTGGTAAATATAATTTTCCCATGGGTTCCTACGATTTCATTATACTCACGATCTTCATAGGCATCAAAAGACCACAGACCTGTTCCAAGAATACCATTTTCAAAAGTAAAGTTTAGGGAATAGGTATCATCAGCTAGTCCTATTTTACTTTGATTAGACCCGTATCCTGTAGAAGAAGTAATTGGTCCAAGTAACATATCAACCACATCTAGTGTATGACAGCCAAGGTCATGAAATAATCCCCCACCAGAAATCTCTGGTACTAAGCGCCAAGGCAAATGATCAGGATCCACATTTTCCGGCTTTTTAAACTGGCTCACACTAATAGATCTAACATCTCCAATAACATTTTTATCAAGTAATTGTTTTATCTTAAGAAAATACGGCAGGGCTCGCCTGTAATAAGCCACATAAACAGGAACACCCTTTGCCTTAGCAGCGTCAAAAACGGCCTGGCATTCTGCGTAATCAATGCCCATAGGCTTTTCAATATAAACAGGCTTGCCCGCCTCAATAGCCTGCAAAGCATAAGTCATATGAGTAGACGGTGGTGTCGCCACATAAACAGCGTCCACATTAGGGTCCTCGATCAAATCCTCTGCCTTATCATACCAGTTAGGGACGCCATGCCGTCTGGCATAATCCTTTGCTAGGTCTCCATTACGCCTCATAACCGCAACCAACTCACTCCCAGTAGCTCTTTGAAACCCTGGACCACTCTTAACTTCCGTCACATCCCCACAACCAACAATCCCCCACCTAATCTTTTTCATACGCTCACGCTCCTATAATTATTTTAATATTTTCCACATACCACAAGTATATACAAGAGCCACCCCCACCGCAATGACCTGGGCTCAATAGTAGTGATAGTTTCCTAGATATATATATGGTGGGGCTTTCCCCTACGCAATAAATCTGGTGGCATATCAACAAGCGGATTTTTTTATACTATAAGCGGTTGATATGCCACCAGATTTATGCGAGGGAACCCCTCATTTAAATCCAGCTATCAAATTTTTTGATGTAGAGGTGCTTGGTAAGTTCAGTAAGAGCTGCGTAAGCCACTAGGATGCCGGCTAACCAGAAGAAATACTGACCTGGCAGTGGTGCTAGTTTCATAAAGGTTCCAAAAGGTGTAAATGGAATAATCAGACCAGCAATAATAATCACTGCAGTCATAATCATTACGGGGGTAGAAGCGCGGCTCTTGTAGAACGGTTTTCTTGTCCTAATCATATGGACGATAAGGGTCTGAGTTAGAAGACCTACAACAAACCAACCTGACTGGAATAAGGCAACAGAAGCGGGGTCTGTTGTGTTGGCCTTAAACACATGCCACATAATTAAAAAGGTTGCAATATCAAAAATAGAGCTAATGGGTCCTATAAAAATCATAAATTTACCAACTTCCCTTGCATCCCATTGCTGGGGTTTCTCTAAATATTCTTCGTCCATATTATCCCATGGAATAGAGATTTGAGAAATACTATACAATAAGTTTTGCATTAAGAGTTGTATTGGTAACATTGGTAAGAAGGGTAAAAAAGCACTAGCTACTAGCACACTAAAGATATTTCCGAAGTTTGAACTTGCGGTGATTTTGATGTATTTATTAATATTACCAAACACCCGTCTACCTTCAATAACCCCTTCTTCTAATACATTTAAATCTTTTTCAAGTAAGATAATATCAGCTGATTCTTTGGCAATATCCACAGCTGTATCCACTGAAATACCAACATCTGCCTGCTTTAAAGCCTGGGCGTCGTTAATACCATCCCCTAGAAATCCAACCACATGCTTATGGTCTTGGAGCACTGAAATAACCCGTTCTTTTTGAATAGGAGATAACTTGGCCAAAATACTAGATTTAATAGCAATTTCATATAACTCCATATCATTTAAGTCCTCTAGGTCAGCACCTAAAATGATATGGTTGACAGGAATCCCTACATCCTTAGCTATCTTTTGGGTAACAACTTCATTGTCCCCGGTTAAGATTTTAATATCTAAGCCATGAGAGTAGAGGGCTTTAATAGCTGAAATAGCGGTTTCTTTTGCTGGGTCTAAAAAGCCCATATACCCAATAAGGGTCATTTCGCTCTCGTCCTTAACACCGAACTGGGTTTCATCAGGTACATTAGTTTTCTCTGCAACAGCAAGAACCCGCATACCATCACTGTTAAGTCTATGAACCATTGTTGTTATTTCTTGGGTTATTTCTTCTGTTAAGGGAATAACCTCATCCTCTATTTCTACAAAAGAACAAATAGACAACATTTCTTCTAGGGCACCTTTGGTGATAAGCCGTCTGTGGTCTTCTTTGTTTTCTACAACCACTGACATTCTTCTTCTTTTAAAATCAAAGGGAATTTCGTCTACTTTGGTATAGCCTTCGTCTAGCTTGGTTAGGCCCTTTTCATTAGCGAAATCAATAACCGCAAGGTCCAGTAGGTTTTTTAGGCCTGTTTGATAAGAACTATTTAAATAGCCGTATCTAAGGACCTTAAGATCTTCTTTGCCAGATACATTCAAATAAGTTTGAAGAACGATTTCGTTCTCTGTTAATGTTCCGGTTTTATCTGTACATAAAATATCCATGGCCCCAAAGTTTTGAATGGAGTTTAGTCGTTTTATAATAATTTTTTTCTTTGAAAGAGAAACAGCGCCTTTGGCTAAGTTTGTTGAAACTAAAGTAGGAAGCATCTCAGGTGTTAAGCCAACAGCAATTGAAATAGCAAACAGTAGGGCACTTAGCCAGTCTTGTTTGGTAATGCCGTTAATTAAAAACACAATGGGAACCATAACAAACATAAACCGTACAAGTAGGACACTTACGCTCCTGACGCCTTCTTCAAAACTGGTTTCACCCACATCTTTTGCAATTGATTTGGCAATACTACCAAAGTATGTTTGGTTACCTGTTTCAACAACCACACCCTTTGCAGATCCACTAACAACAATGGTTCCCATAAGAGCAATATTTGCTAAGTCTGATGGGTTTTTATTATAATTACTGCCTTTAATTGTTGCAAACTTCTCCACTGGCTCAGATTCTCCGGTTAAGGAGGATTGGCTAATAAATAAGTCCCGGCAACTTATAATTCGCATATCAGCAGGAATTAAATCTCCAGCTGCCAAATGAATAATATCCCCTGGCACAACATTTGACATAATGATTTCTTCTGGGGCTAGGCCATCTCTTTGGATAGCAGTGGTTGTGGGAACTAAGTCCTTTAAATTATCTGCCGTTATTTGAGATTTAAATTCCTGTGTAAAACGAAGGACTACACTGATTAAGATTAAGATAGAAATAATGAGCATAGTAATATAGCTTTTTTCTCCTGTATCGACAAAAGCAACGTCAGTAAAATAAGAGATTACGACAATAAATAATAAGATCAGGATAAAAGGATCTACAAATGCCCTTAACAGATAAATGTACCAAGGTTTTCTTTTCTCGTAAGTCACCTCGTTGAGTCCCTTATCTTCAAGCCGCCTGGCTGCTTCTTTAGAAGATAGACCGGCTTCAGATGTTTCTAGTAAATTAAAAATATCTGAAAGATTATGATCGCTCATATCATGTAATGTTTTATTTTTCATATAATTCCTCCTAAAATTAAAATTTTAATATTATTTAGAGTATTAATGTTACTTAATATAGTATCGTAGAAAGCTAATGGGGTCAACATTCCTGCAGTTACATGGTATAATAAGATGGCCATATAATATAAATAATAACCTACTATCAGGAGGGATCTTATGACACTAGCAAATATTATCAATCAATATGCAAGGCCCTATTCACCTTATGCCAGTGGACTTGTAAATCATTTACCAATGGGACAACTAGCACTCTATATGATGGGAAGTGATAGTGAAAAAGTAAGACATTACTCTGAAAACTATGTTAAGGGTGATAAGATTGACAAAGTTAGGGAAGCCTATACGAGGGTGAAATCTATAGAAGAGTGTCTGGGACAAAGGGACTTATATGAAGGATGCCTAGAATTTATAACAAAAGAAATATTATCTATGGGCCCAGATCCACTAATTAAGAAAGTCTTAAATGACTATCCCCTTGGCATGTCATCAGGCTTATTCCATACAAGTATTCGCCTGGCCTATGGCGTCCAAGGAGCCGCCCAAGACCCAGAATTAACAGAAGAAGTATCTAGGGCACTGGCTTACTATATAACTGCTTACAGACCAGGAAAAGAATTTAAGCGAAAAACACCAGCAAAGCAGTTTTCAAAGGAAATACAAATCTTACTTGAGGATTCCCATATAAGCAAGATAATATCTTCCCAGCCTACGAGAGGCAAACAAATGAAAGCACTTTATGAAGATGAGATCTATCTAAATGAAGCTCCCCTTATAGAAGGAAGTACAAAAGATAAAGTAACAGGGCTATTAGGCTTATTATTACCCTTTCTAGATAAAACCAATAATATTGTTGTTTTGCACTGTGTAACAGGTCTTCAGGCCTTGCTAGTCCTAGAACAGTACTTCGATGATTTTAACCATGCACTAGACATTATGACGGCTTGTATTATCACCCACCTATTAACCGTAGAAGATATTAGCACAGAAAATGCACAAGAACTATCTACCCAATCATCCTGGGAAGCTATTACTCAAAAAGCCACTACCTCCCCAGACGTCCACACCATTAAGTTTGTCTACACTGCCCACCAATTATACGAAATCTATAAACTTCCAGCACTAAAACAATCAGCCTACAAAAGAGCTTATAAATAAAAGGTGTTAGAACGTGTGAGTGGGCAACCTGCACAATGCAATTGCGTCATCCCACCAACCACTTGCTTTCCCCAAACCAAAAACTTATAATAGAACCCATACAAAAAGAATGAAAAGGTGATAAGTATGCAATCATACGGAGAATTTGCTAAGGTGTACGACTTATTTATGCAAGATGTACCTTACGAGGAATGGGCCAAACACATAGGACAGATTTGGAAAAAATATAAAATTAAACCTAAGCTCATCGCTGAACTCGGTTGTGGAACAGGTGTTTTGGCTAACTATTTTGCGGCAAAAGAGATAGAAGTTATAGGAATAGATAATTCAGATCAGATGCTTGCAATGGCAAAAGAAAAATCTGCAGTCCAGGGTCTTGACGTGTTATACTTACAACAAGATATGCAGGCATTTGAACTTTACGGTACAGTGGATAGTATTTATAGTGCTTGTGATAGTATCAACTACATTTTAGAAGATGATGAGCTCCTGCAAACCTTTAAGTTGGTTAATAATTACTTAGAACCGGGGGGCATATTTATCTTTGATATTAACACCCAGTATAAATATGAAACAATATTAGCCGATAATACGTTTGCTTACAATTTAGAAGAGGCATCCTATATATGGGAGAATTATTATGAAGAAGAAGAACAAATAAATGAGTATCTGGTGACCTTTTTTGTGAAAGAAAAAGAAAATAGCTACAGGCGATTTGAAGAGCTACATCATGAACGGATGTATCCATTAGAAACGATTACTAGGCTCTTAGAAAAAGCTGGTATGTGTATAGAAGGAGTCTTTGATGGGTATACTTTTAACCCTATGAGAGATGATTCGGACAGGATAACGATCATTGCTAGAGAGCAAGGAAAAGAGAGGACAAAATAACATGAAAGATTACGTTGTAAGAGGAACAGAGAAGAGCGGTAATTTTAGATTTTTTGGCAGCATTACTAAGGAGCTTGTCCAAGCAGCTTCTGACCACCATCAAACATCACCAGTAGTAACAGCAGGCCTAGGGCGTACTATGACAGCTGCTGCTATGATGAGTAAAATGCTTAAAAATGACGGTGATAGAATGAGTGTTACCATTAAAGGAGACGGCCCTATAGGGGGCGTTATCATAGAAGCAGATGCTAAGGGAAACATAAAAGGCTACCCATATCATGCAGATGTAGACCTTCCTTTGAACGCTGAAGGGAAATTAGATGTAAGAGAAGCATTTGGCAATGCTGTCATGACTATAATGAAAGATTTTGGTTTAAAAGAGCCATATATTGGACAAACTATCCTTGTATCAGGTGAAATTGCAGAAGACTTTACCTACTACTTTGCCACATCAGAGCAAACACCCTCAGCCGTTGCTTTGGGGGTTCTAGTAGATGTGGATCACAGTATTAAACAATCAGGTGGCTTTATTATCCAGGTTCTACCAGATGCGTCAGATGACGCCATTGATGAACTTGAAGCCAAGTTAAAGGATTTTCCATCCATTACCACATCATTAGAAGAAGGTAAAACCATCGAAAATATCATTGAAGATTTACTAGGAGATGTTACCTTTTGGGAAAAAGAAGGCATACAATTTTGCTGTGATTGCAGTGTGGACCAAATGGAACGTGGCCTAATGAGTATTGGGGCGGAGGATCTAACAGAGCTTATTGAAGAGGACGCTGGTGCAGAATTAATTTGTCATTTTTGTAATAAACACTATAACTTCAAAGAAGAACAATTACAGAGCTTGCTAGACGAGATAAATAGTCATTAAATAAGAAGGCTTTACATAATCTTAGGGCGGACAACGTAAGTAATGTGCCACTTGGGCATATATTTAAAGTGAGTACGTCAATAGGAGTGATACGTGTGAAGCATATAATCATTAGCACATATTCCTACAGACAACAGATTGAGGAATATATTAGTAAAAGACTAGATGCAGTGGCATTAAAGGCGTATAAGCCTAATATTCAACTAGAGAATAAAGGTGAGACCACATTTGTGACCTGTTCTTTTTTAGAAGAAATACCAAAATCAAAAGAGCAACCTTATTTTAAAGAGCATATAATCATGCCAGTAGCTAAGGCCATGGTTGATATTATCCAACAGGAATTTACCATAGATTATGCAAATGAGATTTTACAAACTAACTGGGGTTTCAGGGAAATTACAATCACTAGGATGATGGAAGATAAAGGACTAACTAGACAACTATTAGACCCTATTGTGGCGGCGTTAATGACAGGAAAAGCTTTTTGCTTAGACGGCTGGATAAGATTTCGGTTATCGTCATACAAAATGGTTGTGATGGATATGGTAGAAAAGCTTACTTATGAATATGAGGCATATAAAGAATATGAAGAGTTTCTCTCTCTTATAAAATCCTATGTTTTAAACCAACCATCTTTAATGGATAAGATTCATATAATGCCAAGTAATAGCGGGACTATAGGGCTCTATAATGACCAAAAAGAATATATGGATCTTGATATGGAAGGGTATGAGTGCAAAGATGATTCAATATTAGGTGCCCTGCTTAAATTAGCGCCTTTGAAGATGGTCATTCATAAAGAAGAAAAGTATAAAAATACCAGGTTGCTTGATACCATTAAAAGTATCTATGAAGGTCGGGTGTTTTATTGCAAGAGTTGCCGGGCATGTGATAAATTAAGAACTAAAGTGGGATTTATGAGAGCTTTAAAGGAATTCTTGACACAAAAAAGAGTATAGGATACAATAAGCTTAAAAATAGAGTGTATGTTCTCTCATCCTTTCTAATTTTGGAGGGATGAGAGAATTTCGTTATACTAAAATTTCAGTAAGGAGGAAGTAGAATGATTAAGATAACATTAAAAGATGGCATTGTTAAGGAATACGCCCCAGGCATGAGCGTACTTGAAATTGCCCAAGATATCAGTGCTGGACTAGGGCGTGTTGCCTGTGCAGGGAAACTAAACGGGGAAATGGTGGACCTTCGTACGACAGTTAATGAAGATAGTGAACTTGAAATCCTAACATTTAGTGATAAAGAAGGGCAAGAGGCCTTTAGACATACAGGGTCACACATTTTAGCTCAAGCAGTTCAAAGGCTTTTTCCAAGTGTAAAATTAGCAATAGGACCAGCTATAGATAATGGATTTTATTATGACTTTGATCATGAACGTCCATTTACAGAAGAGGATTTTGCTGCCATAGAAGCAGAAATGAAAAAGATTGTTAAAGAAAATCTAGAAATTACATCCTTTGAACTTCCAAGAGATGAAGCAATTAAGTTTATGGAAGAAAAGAATGAACCATATAAGGTAGAGTTAATTAATGATTTGCCAGAAGATGAAATAATTTCATTTTATCAACAAGGGGATTTTGTGGATCTTTGTGCTGGACCTCATTTAATGAGTACAAAGCCTCTAAAAGCCATGAAAGTTCTTTCCTCAGCAGGTGCATACTGGAGAGGAAGCGAGAAAAACAAAATGCTTTCACGTATCTATGCAACAGCCTTCCCTAAAAAATCAGAGCTAACAGCTCATTTAGAGAAATTGGAAGAAGCCAAAAAACGTGATCACCGTAAATTAGGCAAAGAATTAGAGTTATTTGCCTTATTAGATGAGGGACCAGGCTTCCCGTTCTTCTTACCAAAAGGAATGGAGCTTCGTAATACTTTAACAAATTATTGGCGAGACATTCATAAAAAAGCAGGCTATGTAGAAATTTCTACACCTATTATTCTAAATAAAGAGCTTTGGATTACAAGTGGTCACTGGGAGAATTACAGAGAAAACATGTACACAACAACCATAGATGAGATGGATTTTGCCATTAAACCAATGAACTGCCCAGGTGGAATTTTAGCTTACAAAACTAAAAACCACTCTTATAGGGACTTGCCACTACGTATGGGAGAATTAGGTCTTGTTCACAGACATGAACTATCAGGTGCCTTACATGGCTTAATGAGAGTTCGTAACTTTACCCAAGATGACGCCCATATCTTTATGTTACCGGAACAAATTAAAGATGAGGTTAAAGGTGTTGTAAGGATCATTGATGAAGTATATAAAACATTTGGCTTTAAATATCATATCGAATTATCAACAAAACCAGAAAACAGTATGGGGTCAGATGAAGATTGGGATATGGCAATTACAGCCCTTCGTGAGGCAGTAGAAGAAATGGGATATGATTATGTTCTTAATGAAGGTGACGGGGCATTTTACGGACCTAAGTTAGATTTTCATTTGGAAGATTGCTTGGGAAGAACCTGGCAATGTGGAACCATTCAATTAGACTTCCAACTCCCAGAGCGTTTTGAATTAGAGTACACAGGGGCAGATGGGGACAAACATAGACCAGTTATGGTTCATAGGGTTGTCTTTGGAAGTATTGAACGTTTTATCGGAATCCTAATCGAGCATTTTGCAGGGGCTTTCCCAGTATGGTTGGCGCCGGTTAAGGCTAAGGTCTTACCAATTTCTGAAAAATACCAAGGGTATGCAGAAGAGGTTGTTGCTAAACTTGAAGATGCGGGTATTGATGTAGAAATCGATAATAGGGCGGAAAAGATTGGCTACAAAATACGTAGCGCAAGAAATGAAAGGGTTCCTTATATTCTTGTTGTTGGCCAACAAGAGCAAGAGGATAATAAAGTGGCCGTAAGAAGCCGTAAAGGTGATGAAGGCGCCATGGATCTAGATGTTTTCTTAGACCGTATTAAAAATGAAATAAAAACAAAGCATAATTATCTATCAGACTTAGTAGAGGAAACAGATGAAAAATAGGCTTGACAAAGGGCTGTTAAAGTGATAAGATTATAAAGGTTAAACAAGTAGAGGTATCCACTTCTCACCTTACAACGATCGTGTTCGTATGGTTATGAATGATGTTGATTATAAATATGTGTAGAAATACATGTGTCTATATAACGATGTTTACGAAGTGGATGGATTAATTCTATCCACTTTTTTGACGTCACAACAAAATTTCAGAAGAGGATAACAATTGCCGAAAGGTGATTTGGTTATATATCTATAAATGGCAAACAAAATTATAGGAGGTGCCCATTATTAAAGGCGTATTGATAAACGAGCAAATTCGCGAAAAGGAAGTCAGATTAATTGGTGCAGAAGGTGAACAAATAGGCGTTACACCACTTCAAGAAGCGCAAAGATTAGCAGCTGAAGCAGGACTAGATTTGGTTATGATCGCACCAAAAGCAAAGCCACCAGTCTGTAAGATTATGGACTTTGGTAAACACAAATTTGATGTTGCAAAAAGGGAAAAAGAAGCTCGAAAGAAACAAAAGACCATTAGTGTTAAAGAAGTTAGATTTTCAGCAAGTATTGAAAAACATGACTTTGATACTAAATTGCGTAATGCAAAGAAATTCCTTGAGGCAGGAGACAAAGTAAAAGTCTCAGTAATGTTTAGAGGACGTGAAATGATGCACACGCAAAGTGGAAGAGAACTACTTGAAGAGGCTGCAAAGATTCTTGAGGAATTTGGAGATATCGAGCAAAGGCCAAGATTTGAAGGTAGAAGCATGGTTATAATGGTAGTACCCAAGTAATGCATTTCCATAGATGGATATATATTTAGAGATAACAACAAGGAGGAACATAGGATGGCTAAAATAAAACTGAAAACAAATAGAGCTGCTGCAAAGCGTTTTAAAGTTACAGGTACAGGAAAGCTAAAAAGATCAAAAGCTGGTATGTCTCATATTTTAGGAAAGAAATCTCAAAAGAGAAAACGTAACTTACGTAAAAACGGAATTGTTGATGTTACTAATGAAAAACAAATGAAGCGTTTATTACCATACTTATAAGAAGAATAGGAGGCATATACCATGGCTAGAGTTAAAGGTGGAACAAATAGTAGAAAAAGACATAATAGAGTATTAAAGTTAGCAAAAGGATACAGGGGTGCGAAATCTAAACAATTCAAGACTGCTAAACAAGCAGTAATGAAATCATTAGATTATGCATACGTCGGTAGAAAACTTAGAAAACGTGAGTTTAGAAGTTTATGGATTACACGTATCAATGCAGCTGCAAGAATAAATGGAATGTCATATAGCCGTTTCATGAACGGACTTAAAGTTGCAAACATTAACATTAACAGAAAAATGTTAGCTGACCTTGCAATTAACGATGCAAATTCATTTGCAAAATTAGTTGAAACAGCAAAAGCTAACGTACAATAACATATAAATAATTAAAATCCCAAGACGAATCCGTCTTGGGATTTTTTGCATCTATAATAAGGGGGAGTGGGTAATGACTAAGGAGGAGAAAAGCGTTATACTAAAGATACAGATTTAATATATGTTAGAAATGGGGGAGAAAATGAATAATAAGAAACCCACCTATATGATAGGATTGCTTGCTTTCTTAACCTGGGTTTTAACGCTGCTAGCCAAGGATCACCCAGAACGAGTAGAAAAAGTCTATTCTTCTAGAATCTATCCTTTTCTTGCAAAGAAAATAGGCCTAGTAACTGGAATGATACCATTTGCCTTAGGGGAATTATTGATATTTGCTTTAATTGCTATAGTTGCTGCTGTAATTATTTTGGCTCTATTAAAGCCGAGTCTTGTAATAAGGCATGGGAGGGAGATTGGCCATATTGTAATTAGAGTCTTAGGTTTAGGCTACATATTATTTTATTTTATTTGGGGATTTAATTATTATAGGCAAGATTATATGACCTTGGCAAATATAAATTCTGAGTTGGCAACCACTCAGGACCTAGAGGCATTGACCTTAGAAGTGATTGCTAAGGCCAATGAGCTAAGGCGAGATTTGTTAGAGGATGCAGAAGGTGTTTTTGTAATAGACAAGGATTTTAAAACATTAGCTAAAATGGCAAATGAAGGGTTTGAGAATTATTATGTAGGGGATAAGGACCTAAGTGGGAATTATGGAAAGGCTAAACCCTTAAAGATTTCCAAGTGGATGAGTTATACTGGAATTACGGGTATTTACTTACCCTATACTGTAGAACCTAATGTAAATGTAGACATACCTGACGCAAATATACCGGCAGTTATGTGCCACGAAATGGGGCACCAACGGGGGTTTGCCAGAGAAGATGAGGCGAATTTTATTGCATTTAAGGCTTCTACCAACAATCCCCATCCAGAGTTTCAGTATTCCGGTTATTACTTGGCACTACAGTATTTACTAGGAGACTTATATAAACAAGCCCCAGATATATATGATAAGATTAGGTTAGAAATCAGTGATCCTGTAAGGCGAGACATGGATTATGACTACTATTACTGGAAGGTGCGAGAAGGAAAGGCAGAAGAAATGGCGACAACCTTGAATGATAATTATCTAAAAGTAAACAACCAAGTTGGGGGTGTACAGAGTTATAATGGTGTCGTAAAATTGTTATTAGGGGATTACTTAATGGAAAACTAGGAGGTGGGGGATATTTTCTTTCCCTATACCCACTTCGATGACAGTTTATTTAGGCACAAGTAAATTTGCCTTAACCAGACTAGGATAAACAAAGTGTACTACGATAGTAGCAAACATTATTTTAAGTAAGTCCAGTAGGATAAAAGGAATAACGCCGGCGGCTATAGCCTGTGGCCAAGGGAGTCCTGTAACGAATTTAAGCTGAACAGTCCCTGTTATGTAGGAAATTAGGAGCCCCAAAGTCATTATAAAAAAAGTTGCTATAAATCTAAAACGAGAGTCTGAGCTCTTATAGGCAAATGGATTGATACAAAAACCAATAACAAAGGCTGAAATAATGAATCCTAGGATATACCCACCTGTTGGACCTGCTAGAACTTGTAGGCCCCCCGTCATGCCGGAAAAGACAGGCAAGCCAATAGCGCCTAGTAAGGTATAGATAATCATAGCCATAGCACCAAGAGAACTGCCAAGTAATGCGCCAGTTATGGCAACCCCGAAGATTTGAAGCGTAAAAGGAACAGGGGTAGGTAGTGGGATGCGCATAATGGAAAATAAGCACATCATTGCTGCGAATAAAGAAACAAGTACTAAGTCTTTTGATTTCATGGTTTAATCCTCCCAATAAGTTGAATATTATTAAAACAAAGTAGTATACTAAGATAACTATAATTAATCTTGAGCCCATTGTCAACCCAAAAGAATAAAGTGGTTTACAATATCGAGATTTGATAGTTTGATTAAAGAAAGGATATGGTGTAAAATAGTAAAGCGTATATATGAAAATAATAATAGGAGGCAATTATGGGTGTTAATGATATAGGACTTGTGGTAATGCTTTTAACTGGGATAAGCTTGGCTATGGATGCCTTTGCAGTGTCAATTTCATGTGGATTATCATGTCAAAAAACAAAGAGCACCTTGCCTACAGCTATGAAGATAGCTCTTTATTTTGGTTTTTTTCAAGGTATAATGATATTGATTGGATGGATGTTTGGGCTATCTTTTAAAGATTTTATATCAGCTTATGATCACTGGGTAGCTTTTATTTTACTCGCCATACTTGGTGGTAAGATGATTCATGATTCCGCTGAGGAAGATGGCTGTAGCATTTCATTTGATAGTACCAAGACTCTGCTTGTTTTATCTATTGCTACAAGTATAGATGCCTTAGCCATAGGTGTAAGTTTTGCTGTCCTTAGTACAAGCTTGATCAATATTTCATTAACATCTATAATCGTTGCGGTTATTACATTTTTATTTTGTTTTGGTGGGACATACATAGGTGCGAAAATTGGCTGTGACCCTAAATTTAAAACTAGAATTGATATGACAGGTGGACTCATTTTAGTGTTTCTAGGACTTAAAATATTACTTGAAAGCACAGTTCTAGTATAAAAATAAAGTATAACATCAAGCAGATTGGGAATACTAAATAAGTAATCTGTTTAAAATATGAAAAGGTGGTGTTATACTTATGGAAATTAACTCAAGTATTGAATGTGAAGTAGAAGAGTGCAAGTTTCATGATGAAACAACTGAGCACTGTACCCTGAATAAGATTAAAGTGGAGAAAAATGAACCCAAAGCAACAAACGTTGAGTCCACAGATTGTGGTAGTTTTGTGGTAAAGTAATTGATCGATTGGAAGAAGTCCTAAACTACATAAGGTAGCTTAGGACTTTTTTTATATAGTAGGAAAGTTTACCTATGTCATGTGTCTGTTACGCCTTTCTAAGGCTTTTACAACTAGAGTTGTATGCCTTAGAAAGGCGTAACAGACGCTTCTTTATTAAGTAATGATTTGCCGGTAGTCTGATGGTGAATAACCTTTAATCTTTTTAAACATTTTAGAAAAATTAAAGGCATCAGTGTAACCCACAGAAAAAGCAATATTGCTAATGGATAACTTTGGATTATCCATTAATTCACAAGCCTTATCCATCCGATATTCCAAAAGAAATTGCTGGGGCGTTTTTTGTAAAGTCTTTTTAAAAATATTAGAAAAATAGCTCCTATCAATGGAAAGATTGCTAGCGATGTCTGAGATTTTTATTGGTCTAGAATAATTATTTTCTATAAAAACAATTGCTTCTTTAATATAGATATCTGTAATACTATGTTTAGCAGCAGGTTGTTTAGGGGAACTTTTAATGAGTTCCGCAATAAATAAAAACAAGTAACCTTGTAATTGTAGGTCTCTAAAAGCTGAAAAGGTATCAACGTCTGTCATCTGAAAGATATAATTTTTCAAAGTATCCCCCTCATAATAAAAGATAGGATTCTCCCTTGTAAGATTAGCCCTTTGCAGATATGTTTCAGCCTTTAATCCGTGGAATCCGACCCATACATACGTCCAAGGTGTATCATCATGGGCCTGGTAGTATGTGATGACATTGGGGGGGATAAGGAAGCCTTGCCCCTTTGTAAGTGTATATTTGATATCATCTATAGAAAAGGTTCCGCTACCTTCTAATATGAAATGAATTAAGTAATGATCACGAAGGGATGGGCCGACGTCGTGGCCAGGATGACATTCTTCTATAC
>CAZLPH010000041.1:9871-15457 GCA_964561345.1 uncultured Candidatus Epulonipiscium sp. | reverse complement strand
CTGCGTGAAAGTGTCCTATTTTATCTATATTAGCTTCTATTCTTCTTATGATATGACCTTCCGACACCTGCTGATGGTAGATATCAAATAAAACCTTAATATTCTTACTAGCCACTTGATCAATTATTTCAAACGCCTCATCTGACCCATATAAGTAGTAGTTAGGGTGATTTATTTTTGTATTAAGAGGTTCTACTAATAAGGTAATATCATTTTTCTCTAGTATGGGCTGACACGCTTTTAAACCTTCAATTAGTGACCTTTGTTGGAAATCTCTGCCCATGGTAGTCTCATCCCCTGTTTGGGTAATTAAGGTTCTACATCCTAGTTTCTTTGCAACTATTATAGATTCCTCTAAACCCTGTATATAAGCATCTCTATGGGCTGGGTCTACCAAACTAATGAACCTTGTACAAAAGGTTGTAACCGTTAGTCCTAGTTTTTCTTTTGTTTCTATAAGCCTATCAATGTCCTTGTCCCACCATGACCAAAATTCAAAGCAATCATAACCCATGGACCTTATAGACTCTAAGGATTCAAATAGATCTTGTCCGGCATACACTGCATCCACACAAACTGATATTTTCATCGGGTTTTCTCCTTTTATCATGCTTATAGGTTTATATTGCTTTTGATTTTAATAATCCTAATTGCTTACAAGCATTCCAAATCCCATCTTTTTCGTTGGATGTGGTAATATAGTCAGCTATTTCTTTTATTTCAGCAATACTATTACCCATGGCAATACCGCATCCCACAAATGATAACATTTCCATATCATTAAGTGCATCGCCAAAGGCATAGGTGTCTTCTATTTTAAAATCTGTGGCTTCAATAAGTTTTTGGATCCCTACTGCTTTAGAATTGCCCTTTGGCAGGGCATCCATTCCATATTTATGAAATCTGATAAATTCTAAATTGGGAAAAGCCTCTTTATACATCTGGTCATCCTTTGCTTCACAGTAAATAACTGCTTGGTTCACTGGCCTTTGACCATGGAGATCTTTTTCAGTGCGCGGATATTTCATTTGCAATGTTTCAAGACATTTGTGAATTGATTGATGGTCTTCATCTAAAGCCCACGTATCATCATGGGTTACAAAAACGATGGAATGATCATTTTCTTTTACCGTCTGGACAAGGTCTATAGCCACTTGTTGGTCCATGTTTTTCAAATAAACCTCTCGTCCATTAAATACGGCATAGGCTCCGTTAATGGCCACATAAGAATTAATATTTAAAGCCTCACACACCCACAACATTTCATCCGGCCCTCTTCCTGTGGCAATTGCAGTGTATACCCCAGCTTCTTGCAGCTCATGAATGGCCCTTTTAGTTGAATTAGGAATTTGTTTACTATCATCTAAAATTGTGCCATCTATATCGAAAAATACAATTTTTTTAGTCACTTATATTTCCTTTCTATTGGCTTTATATTAATTTATTTATTGACATACCCTTAGTATATCATATTCCTTTAAATCTTAAAAAGACAAAGTGCCCGTATTAAGATTTTATTATCCTCTTTACTTTTAATTGCAAACCTAACATACTCGTCTCCTAGACCTTCATAGTTATGACAGGTCCTTATTAGTATTTCCTGCTTTATTAGATTTTTATATAGCTGAGTGCCCGTCACCTTATCTAATTTAACCAAAACAAAATTAGCTTGTGTTGGGTAAACTCTCTCTATAAATTCTATGGTTTCTAATTCACTCACAAAAGAAGCCCTTTCTTCTTTGATCCATTTTAACGTGGTATTTATATAATCTTTGTCACTTAACACGTATTTTAAGGCTAGCTCTGCAAAAGTATTAATATTCCAAGGAATTTGTTTTTCTCTCATTAAATCGTTATAGGTATGATCCTTGCAAATACTATATCCAAATCGAACCCCTGGTATACCGTAGAACTTGGTTAAGGCTCTTATAATGCAAATACACGAATACTCCTGTGCTAGTTCAAGCATATTGGCTCCTTGGTCCCCTGTAAATTCAATAAAGGCCTCATCTATAATAATTCTCTTCTTATGGCTTTGGCAATAATCTAATATAGGCTTAATTTTTATTTTATCTATTACACCGCCATTTGGATTGTTAGGATTTCCGATGATCAATCCCTCTACTGTCTGGACCTTCTTAGCTAAATCATCATAGTCCATCTCCATATTATGATCTAGATTACTATAGACCACCTTTCCACTACTCTTCTGGGCACTTTTTTTATATTCTATGAAAGATGGCATCACAATACAAATACTCTCTAAACTAGCAATGGCAATATCGATAATTTCTCCCGCTCCATTGCCCAGAACAAGATCTTCTTTACTAAAATTAAAACTGGAGTCTTCATTAAGATATTTACAAAGATAATCTTTCGATTGTCTATACTGAATATCCGGATATACCTTTATATTTTCCACTGCTTCTTGCAGGTTGTTTGTAAAACTCTTTGGCACACCTAAAGGATTTATATTAGAACTAAAGTCAAGTAATACCTTTCCTTTTAAGCTACCTTCCGTATATATATCTCCGCCATGTTCCATCTTTTCACCCTTTTCTTAGTATAATGGTATATGAATTACTTATATTGCGCAATAGCACTGGCAATTTTTTTGTGGTATAGTTTAGATAATAAATAAAGGAGTGTGTTTTTTATGAAGATACTAAAGAAAAAACTGAACCTTTTAACAGCTCTTGTTATATCAATAGCTGTTATTAATGCTGTGCCTGTTCATGCAAATCCTGAGATTAACCTTATTGTTAATTACATAGAGATAACAGGTACAAAACCTATTATTAAAGACGAGTCAACCTTAGTCCCTATTAGGGTCATATCTGAAACCCTAGGTGCTACCGTTGATTGGGACCAAAAAACAAAACAAATTAAGATTAGTGATTCTAGCACAACTGTCCATATGACCATAGGAAATCCTCTGGTTAAAATTAATGATCAGTCACAAACAATTTCTACACCGCCTATTATCCACAAAGGCTCTACTATGTTACCCATTCGCTTTGTAGGGGAAGCCTTAAACGCCCAGGTTCATTGGGATGCCAGCACAAGAACCGTTACGGTCTTAGGGGAGGATATGACCCAATTACCAAGCCCTGATTTTTCCCACGACCAATGGGGAAGGAAGGTAAGAACAACAGATTTACCTAAAAATGCTAATATATTCCCTTATATCACCCATGGGGTTCCAAATTGGGCTTATGAGAAAATTAACATGACCGCACCTAGTCTTACATCAGGGTCCGGAATTCAAGATTTTCCAAAAGACTTCTTCTATAGTGACTACGATTATAGCCGGGCTATTAAAGTACTAGAAAGTCATTTTAATACGGTCCTTAATATAGACTATAGGACCATTGACAGGGAACAGTTTAAATTATATGTAAGAGAAACCTTCAACGATAAAAGTTTTGCTGGGACAGGGTTTTCTAATATGGAATGGGCTGATGCCTTTCTAGACCACATTGTTGATAATAAGATTATTACAAAAGGTACAGCATCAGTTTTGCCAGAAATGTTCTGGCAAAATAATTCTAGCACCCAAGTTGCTAGTGCCTGGGTAAAACTTGAAGTGGTGGCCCAAGGTTCTGCCAGTGGCGGAAACTTCCAAGACTTTGGTAGTTTCCCTGTAGGACAAAGCCTAACCGGCAAAATTCCTTACCTAAAGACTGGTAAGGAATACCAAGGCTTAGTTCAATTTAAATTAATTGACTACCAAATTGACTATCATACCAATTCAATTGGAAGTCAAATACATCCAGAAGCTAACGGATTTGGAGGAGCACATACAGCAAAATAAAAAGCATTTCTGCGCTGTACATTAAAACCACTGTTTCTTTAATGTGACTTTTATTTAATAGATTGATTTTATCTCCAATAGTAGGTTTTTTTATAATTTCACCAAAGTAATTATTGTTTCCACCTAATTGGATTCCTAAAGCTCCGGCTGCCGCCCCCTCTGGGTACGCACAGTTGGGGCTTTTATGGTTTTTTCGGTCCCTGATCATAACCTTAGCCGTTTGGGCCATGTTTCCATTAACAACTGGACTAAGCAGAACAAATAAAATTCCCGTTAGTCTTGCCGGTACATAGTTAACAATATCATCTAGCTTAGCTGGGAAAAAACCAATGTCTTTATATTTTGGGTTAATATATCCCAGCATGGAGTCCATGGTATTTATCCCCTTATAAAGCATTGCCAA
Organism: uncultured Candidatus Epulonipiscium sp.; assembly: GCA_964561345.1. Classification (GTDB taxonomy): domain Bacteria; phylum Bacillota; class Clostridia; order Lachnospirales; family Cellulosilyticaceae; genus JAAYSX01. The sequence continues at coordinate 11,240 of CAZLPH010000041.1, read as the reverse complement.
TGGCGCCCCTCCGATCATTGCATATAAGAGGGGGGCTATAACCCCATCTGCCGTATTTTCCGCAATGGTTTCAACATCTGCTCTTATTATTTCATCTTCATTTAGGCTTTTCGTATCTCTTCCCACAATATAAGAAAGTTTTAACCGGCTATCTTCAATATCCCCTTTTAAAAGTGCCTGATAAACCTTGAGTCCTTCTTTTCGAAGGCTAGTGGCTGCAAGAGTTGTCCATAATATGGTGATATTAAATAAATGATAGAGATAAAAATAGGGTTTAAGTAGCCTTAATAGTATATAGGGAATGCCAAAACTCACTCCGCTAACGACCATAACAATTAAAAACCCTAGAACTTTAAGTTGCTCAGGGCTTTTACATACTTTTCGTCCTTGCTTTTCTATCAAGCTAATTAACTTACCTATGTATATAACAGGATGCGGGAACCCATAGGGATCACCTAATATCAAATCTATTATTACTGCTATTACAATATCCATTCCTGTCACCTTTCCATTTTTATTTGGGGAATATAATGTTATATATTTCATCCATATCGATGCTACTTCTGACGATATCCGCTAATTTATCTAGCTCTTTTTCCCTAATGTGATCATATTCTTCTGCTACTTTGCTTGCTAGGCCTTTGTTCTTACGAATTTTATTTAAGAGTTCCTGCCTAAAGTGGACCCCATCAAAAACGCCATGAATGTAGCTTCCTATGACATTACCCTCCGGGTTGATACACCCTTCTGTGTAATCTTCCTCTAGGCCATTTTTTCTTGTAACTTGCAAAAAGCCTTTAGCATCTTTACCATAATAGCTCTCTCCCATATGAACTTCATATCCTCTTATCTTTTCACCTTGGATAGGCGATATTAAAAACGTCCCCTCAATATGGGTGGTTATTTTCTCCTTACCAATAACTGTATCAATATCTAGAAGTCCAAGGCCTGTTAGCTCTTCCTCTTCTTTAATCGTCTTCCCTAGCATTTGATAACCACTACCAAGACCTATAAGAATTCCCTTCTTCCCATAGTCTTTTATCTTTTGCCCTAAGCCATTGTTTTGAAGCTCTTTTAAATCTTCTGCCAGGTTACGGCTACTTGGAATAATAACCATATCTGGTCTTTTAAATTCTTTTATATTTTTCACAAATCGTACACTAACATCCTCTTCTGCCTCTAGAGCATCTAAATCTGTCAAGTTAGCAATGTTAGATAAGTGTATCACAGCAATATCAATAGGTGCTTTAATTTGTGTGTTATAGCTTATTGCCCCGTCTTCATCTTCAAGTTGAAGGTTAAAGTATGGCACGACCCCTAAAGTCGGCATATGAATAATGTCTTCAAGCATGACTAGACCTGGTTCAAG
>CAZLPH010000041.1:0-9771 GCA_964561345.1 uncultured Candidatus Epulonipiscium sp. | reverse complement strand
CTTTTTCCAACCGATGATCCTGTTCCTTGTAACATTATCTTTGCCATACTCTCACCCTTTTCTAAGATATATTGCTATGGTTATTAATATTATATTATATAGGATAATTCCCAACGTTTTATATTTATTATAACCATATAACGCTTCCCCATAATAATGTCTGCCTTTATAAGACCTAGCTGCTAATACTTCCCGGGTTATTTTCCACCGCTCCATACTATTATGAAAAGATAAAATCATTACTCTAATCATATCCTTTACTCTTCCTTTTGGACCACTGAATCCCCCCCTGCTTTTCATAGCTAAAACAATCTCATCTCCCTCATCTTCAAGGAGCATAAAAAAACGTTCTGTGTTTTTACTAATATCACATAAATCTCTTATACCTTCAAACTGACTTAAATAATGTAGTAGAAAATCAAAAGGCGTGGTAAATATAAAAAGAGATAAACATAAAGAAGCTGACAGTCCCCTTAAAATCATAAGGATACTAAAGTAGATACCCCTATCAAAAACTAGCACAATAGAGTTTACTAAGTAAAAAACCAGTATGCCTAGGACCATTTTCACCACCCTTTTGTAAGGGGTTTTTGCAATATAATGCATCAACATAAAGCATACAATATTAAGGATAATAATATCCCATGTTTGCACAAAGCCCATTATAATAATCGGTAGAATGCATAGTAATAACTTTTCTACCGGGTGTATCTTAGCATACTTATTAGCTTTGGCGTATACTGCTATTTCCCTTAGCATTTTTCTTCCTTCCCATATAATAGCCGATAAATCCACCACCCATTGCTGCTTGAATGGTAAATAGTAATGTTTCTATTTCTCCTGGAATCTCTGGGAAAATTGGGGATACCCATGGTTCATAGCTCTCATCTAATGCCATAATCATATCTTCCCCTTGTGCGTCAGATCCCTCAAATTCGCTATCCCTATGTAAGATAAAAGGCACAATCAGTATAACAAGACAAATTGCAATTAGAATTGTGTTGGTTGTTTTATTTTTCATATGCGTACGCCCCCATAATCTCCACTACTTCTTGCTTAGAGTTTTTATATAAATAGTTAAATAATAAAACTGTAAAGATGCCCTCTACAAGGCCTAGTGGAACTTGTGTTACAGCAAATATAGATAAGAACTTTCCAAGGGTGGCTATAAAATCTCCACTGTGGAAAACAATGGCTAACTGAAATGCTGTAACCGTATATGTGGCAAAGTTGCCTAGTAAGGCACCTAGAAACATGCCTGTTTTTTTACTTTTATTTTTAAATATTTGATATACCCCAAAGGTTACAAGAGGACCAACAATTCCCATACTAAATATATTAGCCCCTAAAGTTGTAATGCCACCATGTGCTAAAAATAGTGCTTGGAATATAAGAACAACAACACTGACAACACCCATTACCATTGGGCCAAATAGAATGGTCCCAATACTTGTGCCTGTAAGGTGTGAGCTGCTTCCTGTAAGGGATGGCAATTTAAGGGCAGATAGTAATAGGCAATATGCTGCTACAAGTCCAAGAAGCATCTTTATATCTGTATTTTCCTTACCCAGTTCCTTAACCTTTTTAAATCCTACAAATAAAAACGGCATACAAACAACATAATAAAACAATGCCCACAGTGGTGGCAAAGATCCTTCTGCAATATGCATGCCGTATACTGTAAATGGAATAAAGCTAAAAAATACCGCCAATCCTAGTACCCTTTTATTTTTCATTTTCTTCTCCTCTTGATTTAATTGATTTAACAAAGTCAACAATCTCTTTTTCACGCTCAAATACATTTTTGTATGTGGTTTTTTCTCTCTTGATAATAAATACTTTAATCCCAAGTTCTAATGCAGCTTCTATTTTCTCTTTTGTTTTGCCTTGCTTACCACTATCTTTTAGGATAATTGCTTTGGCATTATATTCTTGAAATAGGGCTTTATTAAAGTCTTTACTACCTCCCCCACAAATAGCTACGATATTTTTAATTGGAATTTTTAAGTGATAAAGCTTTGTTAGCACTTCTTTGGTAGGTAGCACTTTGTGAATAATGGTATTGGTTAGATTCATCATGGTTAGTTTCTCTACGTTATTACTACCTGTGGTGTTCATGATTGTGCCTGTTATTCCCTTTAGTTTTTCTTTTAAATCTTCATATTGGTCCACTATTACAATATCAGGATGTGGTAAATAGCTGTCCACTACGGAAGGTCTTTCATACCTAAGATATAAGATATTCTTTTCCTTACAGGCAGCTATAATGTTTTCTGTTACAATAGTGGCATAAGGATGGGTCGCATCGATCATAATCGTAATACCCTGCTCATCTATTAACCCTACCATTTCTTCTTGTGTTAGTGGCCTGGTATTTAAGTGTGTATAGCTACTCTCTTGAAGATATTCCCCACCATATTCCGTGGCCGTGGAAACATAAATGTTTTCTGTAAACTCATTAAGAAGTCTCAAGATTTCTCTTCCTTCACTTGTACCCAAAAACAGACCAATCATATTGATGCCTCACTTCTATTTTTTGTTTTCATACCCTCTTTTTGTAATAAATCTTCCATCTTTAACATAGCTAGTACTATTTCCGATAATGACGATGCTCATCATATCCACTTTACTATCATCAAAATCTTCTAAGGTGGTAATGGTAGATTCTTGTTCATCCCTAAGAGCATTTCTTACAATCCCTACTGGCGTATCTTTATCCCTATATTGCCTAATGATATTAATCGACGCCATGAGATAATGTGGCCGCCCTTTACTACGGGGATTATATAAGGAGATTACAAAATCTGCTTCGGCTGCATTTTTTATTCTTTTTTGTATCAGATCATAAGGCGTCATAAGATCACTTAAACTAATGTTGCAGTGATCATGCATAAGAGGTGCCCCTAAAACCGAGGCTGCTGAGCAGGCCGCTGTAATACCTGGAATAACTTCTATTTCCTCATCTGTCCTAAGTTCAAGTGCAAGCCCAGCCATTCCATATACTCCAGCATCTCCTGTACTAATTAAAGAAACAGTATGATCTTTAGATAATCTTAAGGCCTCCTTGCAGCGATCTATTTCTTTTGTCATTCCTGTTTGATGGATGTGTTTATCACCCAGTATTGGCTGTAAAAATTCAATATATTTATTGTAGCCTACGATTACATCACTTTCATTAATACAATCTAGTGCTCTTTTTGACATATGATCTAGGCCACCTGGCCCCATTCCAATAACGTATAATTTACCCATTACTTTCTCCTTTACCAACACATAATGTCATACCTTCATGTTTCGTTTTCCCCCTGATAATCTGGGCACCTTCTAAAATAACACAAGGCTCACTAACCCCTCTTACGCCTACTTGCTGAGCCACAAAATCACTCCCTGCAAAGTCCACTTCAACCTTGCTAATTTCTTCTTTTGAATAGACTTTAAAGGGTACTTTAAAGTAATTGGAAAGATCTACAATACATTTTTCTTCTTTCTTTATATCAATACTTACAATCTTATTGACAGCTAGGGGGTGGATGTTTAGTTCTTTTAATTGACTTAAGACAAATTCCTGCATTTTGGCTGATTCTATGTTTTTTCGGCATCCTATTCCTAGTACGATGTTTTTTCTTATAAGCTTTAAGCTAGCATTAGGGACATAGGCTTTATTCGTTACAACTAAGCTATAATCTGCCTCTTGCTTGGCATCTACATATCCTTTTGGTGTTACAATCAGTTTTTCTTCGTCGATAAAGGCAATTTTTTCACCTTCTATAAGTTTTACTGAAATCTCTTTACATTTTTCCATACTTTCAATTCCCAGATTATATTCTTGGCTAATTAAATCTGGGGCCATGAGCCCTAAGCTGTCTGTTGCTGTGGTAATAATTGCTGTTGCCCCTAAATAATTAGCAATTTTTTCTGTTATTTGATTGGCGCCTCCAATATGGCCACTAAGCAAACTAATAACATACTTTGCCTGAGCATCAATTACCATAACCGCTGGGTCCTGAGTCTTGTCTTTCACCCAAGGTGCAATAGCCCTTACGGCAATCCCTGTAGATGAAACAAAGATAATGGCTTGATGTTTGGCCACTGCCCGCTGGGTGACTTGTTGCAAACCATCTTTTACAACGTCTTCACGGCTAACAATTTCTAACTCTTCATAAACTTCCCTAAGTTTTCTCCCAAGTTGATTACCTTTTTGAGTGACACTAATTAGAATCATTGGTATCTTTTCCTTGCCTAAACATATGGGTAAACCCTGGGTCGTATAGCAAGCTTTTATCATAAGGTGAATCTAAAAAATCACCTACTAGAATTTGGGCACACTTTGTAATATTAGCTTTTTTGACTTTAGCTGAAATATCGTCAAGGCTACCACGAATAACCCGCTCATCTTCCCATGTCGCCCGTTCAACAACAGCAATAGCCACATTTTTCCCATAGCCTTTTCTGAGCTTATCAACAACTTTATCAATCATACTAATGGATAGGAATATTGCCATAGAAGCACCTATTCTTGCAAGAACTTCTAAATCCTCAGTTTCTGGTACTGGGGTTCTGCCTTCTACCCTTGTTAAAATAACTGTTTGGCTAACACCTGGCAAGGTTAATTCCGCTGGAATTCTGGAGGCTGCTGCCGTAAATGAACTAACACCTGGGATAACTTGGTAAGGGATTTCTAGCTTGCTTAGTTCTGCCATTTGCTCTTGAATTGCTCCGTAAATCGCTGGATCTCCTGTATGAAGTCGTACGATTACCTTATCCGCCCTATGGTGCTGTTTTATTGTTGTAATCACTTCATCTAGCGTCATACCTGCTGAGTTATAGATTGCCGTCCCTGGTTTGCAAAACTCCATATGCTTATTATTTACTAAAGAACCTGCGTAGATGACTAAGTCTGCCGCTTTAATGAGCTCTCTACCTTTTACTGTTATTAAATCTACATCTCCTGGTCCTGCTCCGATAAAATATACCATTTGCTTCCTCCTAGTTGATCCCCGTTATTTTACTGGCAATGATTAACGCCATATATTCCTTATTATTTATTATTTCTTCTTTACTCGTTAAAACTTCCTGACCAGCTCTGCCCGCTCTTTTTATATACGTATATTTATAGCCTTTATTTTCTAAGTGGCTTATAATTCTTTCTTCTTGCTTGTAAACTTTCATTATGACGATATAGGGTTGGTCTTCAACTTCTTCTATTCGGCTTCCTGGTAAAATTAAAAGATTTTCGTCCCCTATTACAAGGGGTACTTCTGCAATACTTGCACTGGCACAAAATGATGTAATACCCGGAACTGTTTCGATGTCATAGCCTTCCCCTTTAAAATGCTCTAACACATAAATATAAGTGCTATACACAAATGGGTCTCCTATGGTTAAAAAGGCAACTGTTTTACCTTCTAGCAAATAAGACTCTATTGTTTGGTATGCTGCGTATATTTTCTCTTCTCTATTGTTCTTTCCCATTGGAAAATGGAGTATTTGCGTCTTTGTACCCTCTGGTATATATTCTTTCGTTATTTCTAATGCAATACTCTCCCCCCCTGCCATAGCACTTGGGGCAATAACCACATCACAACTTTGGATAATTCTTACTGCTTTCATCGTTAAGAGTTCTGGGTCTCCTGGACCTACTCCTATACCGTATAATTTCCCCTTTGTTTTCACTACACCGTCTCCTTTGTTCCCCATAATATAAATATAGGATTCTCTGCAAGTAACATGAGTAGTTTGCTTTTTCCACGACTCACCTGAACCTGGGTAAAGGCCATTTCGTATCCTAATTCAGTTAAGGTTTCATACGCTTCATACAAATTTTTTATGGTAATAAATGTAAGGACTATTTTCCCATTTTCTTTTAACTTTTTTGTGTAGGCCCCAAGTATTTCCACCATATTCCCCCCACTTCCACCAATGAAAATGGTATCAAACTGATCTGTTATTTGACCTTCTATTTGAAGGGCTTCACCTTCTATTATTGTTACATTATCAGCCTTGAATTTTTCTTTATTTTTATAAAGGAGTTCTAGTGCCTCAGGATCCTTTTCAATGGTAATGACTTGATTTGAAAACTTGCTTGCCTGAATACTGACACTGCCAGTTCCGCCACCAATATCTAAAACCCTATGGTTAGGCTCTAGCGCCATCTTGGAAATAGCAAGGATCCGAATCTCTTCTTTAGTCATAGGACTCTTACCCCGGATAAACTCATTATCTTTAATAAACTTCATATTTGATCACTTGCTTTCTTTTTATGTTTTATTATATACGTTCTACCACTACGACAGATAAATCACTCCACGTGTAGTTTTGTAATTCCGCAGGTTTTCCTTTTATAATTTTCTCATCCTCATAAGAAAGATTTTCCCCTACATACATCATGTAATCTGCTTGGCTATCTAAAAGCTTTTTACAGATATAAAATGGGTTTTGAATTTTATCTGTCAGCCAGACAGAAACCCTATATTCCTCAACAATCTTATCAAACTCAGCTTCTCTACCATGAAGGCTTCCAACATAGGCATTTTGCCAGCTTTTACCCAGTTTACTCATTAAATATTGAAAAGAACTAATTCCTGGAATGACTTTAAGGCTAGTAACGTTTGTGTTTTTCTTTATATAGTCTAAAATCCCATAAAAACACGGATCTCCTGAAGCAATGATCCCTATGATTTTATTGGGGTTCTCTTGAACGCCCTCAAGTAAGTCTTTAAGGGACCCCGCAACTACTTTAGGCACTGTTATATAGTCCACAGATTCTATGGCTCTTTTGAATCCTATAATAAAATCCGACCCTTCCATTTCCTTAACTGCCATAGGGAGTATATAGTCTGGTGAGCCTGGGCCAATTCCAATTATTTTAATTGCCATTGCCAATTCCCACCCCTTTAAATGTGCTATATAAAAGAGTCATTTCACTGCTGCCATGAAACATAACAACCTCTATGGGAATCTCATTATAAATATGTGTTTCCATTGCTTTTTTCACTTTATAGACAATGCGTTTATAAAGGTCTGGGTATCTATCCCCTATAACTTTAATAGAGGCTTCTGTTGTAATTTGCTCCGTTATTTCTTGAACTAACTCTCTTGGGGCACCCATTAAAGCAAGCTCTAGTGCCAGAACTTCTTGGCGTATACCACATACTTTACTATGGGTATTCATACAACTAGCTGCTATTTTGCACACCTTACCAATGTGACCTACAATCGTAACTTTCTCTAGGCCTTTATTCATGACACACCCTAGGGCATGACCGACATAATTTGAAATCATAACGGCTGCATCTATAGGAATATCATTGGCCTGGCAAAATTTCTCACCCATATTACCAAATACAAAAATAAGTTCCTTATGGCCTTGGGCTATCTTTTGCCTTATCTCCAAACTTATACTTTCTTTTAAGGCATCTTCTGACATAGGTTTGACAATTCCTGATGTCCCAAGAATCGAGATCCCGCCAATAATATTAAGCCGGGGATTAAATGTTTTAAGGGCTACCTTTTCACCTTCTGGAACAAATATTGTAATTTCAACGCCTTGGCCATCTGGCAAGACTTCCATAACTTCCTTTTGGATCATTTGCCTTGGCACTGGGTTAATGGCTGGCTCTCCTTTAGGAACATACAAGCCCTCACTCATAACAACCCCTACACCTTTACCACCTTTTAGAACATAACCTTCTTTAATCTTTCTAGCCCTTGCCCAGATTTCTATACCATGGGTAACATCGGGGTCATCTCCCCCGTCTTTTATCACTGCGCACTCAACGTATTCTGCTTGCTTGATTGTTTGATCTATTTTAATCTCTAAATCTATTCCTGCTGGTGTATCAATATGAATATGCTTAGACGCCACACCTTTATATAAACAAAGTGTAGCAGCTTTTGCTGCAGCGGCGGCGCTTGAGCCTGTTGTATAGCCACATCTTAATCTTTTACCATTTGTCTCTATATACATCTGCGCCTCCTTATTTTTATTATTCTCGGCTTGTTACCATGTAAAGCAGGGCATTAACAATAGCTGCCGATACATTACTGCCACCTTTTCTTCCTCTAATGGTAATCATAGGAACTGAAAGCTTTTCTACTTCTTCTTTAGACTCGGCTGCTCCAACAAAACCTACTGGTGCCCCTACAATAAACTTAGGACTCACTTTCCCGGCCTCAGTTAATTCCTTAAGTGTATATAGGGCTGTTGGTGCATTACCAAAGACAAAAAAATCAAATCCTTGGGCGACTGCTTTTTCTACCCCAACAATAGAGCGGGTTATATTTCTCTCTTTGGCTTCTTTTCTAACCCCATCATCATTAACATAGCAGGCTATTTCACATCCCAGTTTAGCAAGCGCTATTTTGTTAATTCCCGCTAGAGCCATATTGGTATCCGTATAGATCTTCACACCTTTTTGCAAGGCTTTTATTGCACTTTCAATCCCATTCGGAGAAATGTATATAATATTTCCATAGTCAAAATCTGCTGTTGTATGAATAACCCGTTTAACCACTTGAAGCTCATCTTGGTTAAAGTTATGAGTTCCCATTTCTTCTTCTATTATGTCAAAACTTCTATTTTCTATTGCCATTGGCACTTTTATATATCCCATAATAAGCTCCTTAATAAGTCCATATTTCCAAAAAAGTGAGTGTGAGCATAGGTTCCTATGGTATTGCCTTTTTGGTAGCCACAGGTCCATGTTTTTTGAGTGCCATCTGCCTGGTCTTTATTAATACAGTAAACAGGTTTATCCTTAAGAGTTACATAAGACCTATGGAATTCCCTAGAATTAATTTGAAGCCCTTTAGGCAATACTGGATTCTCTTTACATACAGTTAAGCTTGCATAACCGAAGTTTTGAAGTTTTGGGGAGAAATGATAGCTCCCATCAAAAAAACCAACCAGTGGGTATTCTTTTATTCCTTCTGTTAAATAAAGTAATCCACCAGACTCTGCGTAGCATCTCAATCCTTTACCCAGCTGATCTTTTATATCCTTTAATAAAGACTTGTTTGCACTTAATTCTTTATATAATACTTCTGGGTATCCCCCACCTATATAGAGAAAATCCAAATCCTCCGGAAGCTTCTCATCATTAAGGGGGCTAAAATATTCTACATTTCCTATTTGTTCTAGTAGCTCAATGTTTTCCTTAAAGTAAAAGTTAAAGGCCTTATCTAAGGCTATTCCAATATTGATATTTTTCTTTTCAACTTGGAAATCATCTTTGAACTTAGGTGCTTTTCCCATGACTTCTAATAGACCTGATATGTCTATGTGCTTTTCCATTAGCCTACTTAAATAATCTATCTTACTGATTAAGTCCATTATTTCTGTGTTTGGTATAAGACCTAAACTTCTGCTTCCTATGGCCACTTCAGGGTCAGGTGGTAAATAACCAAATACCTTTAGCTTGCAGTATTTTTCAATTCCGACCTTTAACTTTTCATAGTAACTTTCAGAAATATTGTTTAAAATGACCCCTACAATATTGTTTTTCTCATAAGAGCGGATCCCGTTTATTTGGGCAAATAATGTTGCCATTTTGGCTTTAGGGGATAGGACAAGGACTACTGGCAAGTCAATAATACTGGCAACATCAGCTGTTGACCCCTCCGTTCCAATGCCCCTACCATCATAAAACCCCATTACGCCTTCTACAATTCCAACATCTCCAACACCTCTTGAAAAACTTGCCTTAACCCCTTCTTCCCCCATTAAGTGAACATCTAGGTTCCGCGAAGCTTGGCCACTTATAAAGGTATGAA
>CAZLPH010000040.1:0-15497 GCA_964561345.1 uncultured Candidatus Epulonipiscium sp. | reverse complement strand
GTATTGATAGCACCAAGCAGATTACTAATGCAATGAATTTAGTAGCAACGGCAAAGTTAACTAAAAGTAGGGAAAATGTTGCAAAAACAAGGCCCTTCTTTAATACGGTGCAAGAAACAATTCATTCAATTATAAGTCATACCAATGGGGTTTCACATCCCTTTATAAAAAGCAATAAAGTAGACAATGCTACTTATATCGTCATTGCATCCGATATGGGTCTATGTGGCGGTTACAATGCAAATGTTTGCAAACTAGCACTAGAGAACATCGTAAAAAGAGATCATGTTGATATTATTAGCATTGGCAAAAAAACAAGAGAATTCTTTAAAGCACGTGAGATGAAAATATCAGAAGAAATTGTTGGTATTTCTGAGAGCCCAACATATATTCATGCAGATGGAATTGCTAGCAATATTATTGAACAATATAAAAAAGGCCAGACAGGTGAAGTATATCTTGTCTATACGGTCTTTGAATCTGTTATTGTGCAAGAACCTAAGATTGTTCAGCTATTACCACTTGAACCTGAAAAGTTCGGTTTAGAAACGAAAGGGCAACAGGCCCTTATGAATTATGATCCGTCTCCTGAAGCTGTTCTTGAATATGTCATCCCTAAATATATCACAAGTGTTATTTACGGGGCATTAGTAGAATCAGCAGCTAGTGAACAAGGAGCGCGTATGACTGCAATGAGTGCTGCAACGGATAATGCAGAGGAAATGCTAGAGGATTTAAGTATCGAATATAACCGTGCACGTCAAGCGGCAATAACACAAGAATTATCTGAAATCGTAGGCGGTGCAGAAGCACTCAAATAGATTTTTGGTGAAATAAAAGGAGTGAAGTAGTCCATGGCAAAAAACATCGGACATATTGTACAGATTATCGGTGCAGTTCTAGATATTCGCTTTACAACCGACAATCTGCCAAAGCTTTATAACGCCATAGAAATCCACAGAGATGGTGAAGATACCCTAATTGTAGAGGTAGCTCAGCACCTTGGTGATGATATCGTGCGTTGTATTGCAATGTCAGCAACAGACGGATTAATTCGTGGAACAGAGGCAATTGATACGGGAGAGCCCATTAAGGTACCTGTAGGAAATGCAACCCTGGGACGTATCTTTAACGTAACAGGCCACGCAATTGATGGTAAACCAGATTTAGAAGGCGAAGAGTGGTCTATTCATAGAGATGCTCCAAGCTTTGAGCAACAAGCAACAGACTCAGTAATTTTAGAGACTGGTATTAAAGTAGTAGACTTACTTTGCCCCTACCTAAAAGGTGGTAAGATTGGACTTTTTGGTGGAGCAGGAGTAGGTAAAACTGTTTTAATTCAGGAACTAATTCGTAATATTGCCACAGAGCATGGTGGTTTCTCCGTTTTTGCAGGTGTAGGAGAAAGGACCCGTGAAGGAAACGACCTTTACTATGAAATGCAAGAATCAGGGGTACTTGATAAAACAACAATGGTCTTTGGTCAAATGAACGAGCCGCCGGGTGCGCGTATGCGTGTTGCTCTTACAGGACTAACGATGGCGGAGTACTTTAGAGATAGATCAGGCCAAGACGTGTTATTATTTATTGATAACATCTTCCGTTTTATCCAGGCAGGCTCTGAAGTTTCTGCTTTACTTGGACGTGTGCCAAGTGCGGTAGGATACCAACCGACTCTAGCAACAGAAGTAGGCGCGCTTCAAGAGCGTATTACATCAACACAAAATGGATCAATAACATCAGTGCAAGCTGTCTATGTTCCAGCCGACGACTTAACAGACCCGGCACCAGCAACAACATTTGCTCACCTTGATGCAACCACAGTTTTATCACGTGCCATTGTAGAGCAAGGAATTTACCCGGCAGTAGACCCGTTAGAGTCAAGCTCACGTATTCTTGACCCTCAAGTCGTTGGGGATGACCACTACCAAACAGCAAGGGGCGTTCAAGAGATACTTCAACGCTACAAAGAGCTTCAAGATATAATTGCAATTCTAGGAATGGATGAGTTATCAGAGAGTGATAAGTCAGTTGTTAACAGAGCCCGTAAGATTCAAAACTTCTTATCCCAACCATTCTTTGTTGCAGAAGCATTTACAGGTATGGAAGGAAGATATGTATCCGTTCAAGATACAATTCGTGGCTTTAATGAAATACTTGAAGGCGTTCATGACGAATTACCAGAAAGCGCTTTTCTTATGGTAGGAACCATTGAAGATGCCGTTGAAAAAGCAAAAACTTTATAAGTGATTGTAGGTGAATGTAATGGCAGATAAAAAGATTAAGTTACAAATTGTAACCCCATCACGTGTCCTTTGTGACGAAATGGTGGATATGGTAATTATGCGTGCAAGCACAGGTGATATGGGAATACTTCCAAACCACGAACCAGTTGTAGCAACTCTCAACTACGGTATCTTACGTTATAAACAAGATGGCCAAGAGAAAAAGGCAACGATTATGAGTGGGTTTGCAGAAGTAGAACCAGACAAAGTAACAATACTTACTGACGCTGCAGAGTGGCCAGAAGAAATTGATTTAGCCCGTGCAGAGCAGGCCAAAAATCGAGCCCTTCAGAGGCTAAAACCAAAGGAAAAAGATCAGCACAATACCCTTCGGGCAGAAATAGCCCTTAAAAAGGCACTGGTTAGAATAGAAGCCAGACGATAAGAGTTAGAAGTTAAGGGATGGTTCACTAAGGTGAACCATCCCTTTTTTGATCTTTTAGGGGGACGGTTAAGCAGTATCAGCAGTCTTTAGATCTAGGGACGGTTAACAAATAGTCATAGTAAAATTACTATGACTATTTGTTAACCGTCCCTAATATTTTAAGCCGTATTTGCCGATATACATACAAATGAGGATTGTTATGCAACGAGCTAATTAAAAAGGAGATAACATACATGAAAAAGATAATATCATTAATAATATCTGCAAGTATATTTTTACAAATAGCAGCACCTACAGCAAGTATAATTACATACGCACAAGAGAGTGAGAGTGCCTACGGTTTTCAATGGGAAGAAAGTAGGGGACTAGACAGGACCTTGGAGACCAAGGATTTTGTGGAGGGGTCTAAAGAAGCCCTTGTAAGCTGGCAGGTAGATTCCCAGACCAATGACTACACCTTAGAATATCTTGTTGAAAATACAGAAGTGGCTGAAAAGGCTGAAAAGGTTAGATTTACCTTTAATAAAGATACAGATAAAAAGGCAACAGCTAAAATTGAAATACTAGATTTAGATGGAAATCCAAAGGAAAAGAAATACAGAATATTTGACTTTTCTAGCATTGGTGCAGAGGAAGATTGGATTGATAAAACAGAAAGTGAAATAAAAATAGACATAGTAGGTGGTACCAGATACCAAGGTGGACGGGTTAAAATAGGAGATTTAGAAATTAGATTTCGCTGGAAAGATGGCAAGGTGCATTTTCAGACAAATCAAATTAAACATGGTTATATCACACCTTTTTCACTAAAATATGGAGAGGCCGGTGTGACAGAAAAAATAAATGTGTTAACGGGAATAGAAGGTTACGCCGTATCACCTATCCACATAAATGTTGATGAGACAATTAAGAACAAAGACGTAATAATAGTACCAGGAGAGGGAGAAATACCAGGCTCTAAACCAGGTATCAAAATTGACTTTAAACGTCCAAAACAATGGAGTGAAACAGAGGCTGATACACCCAATAAAAAAGGATTTGTAGAATTAAATGAGTCAGAGGCCAAAAATATTGTGGCAACATTAGAACTTGCGGATTTAACAGATGTTGCTACAGCACGCCTTGTCTTTAATATAGGTAAAGGATCTGATATTACAGGTCTAGATCAAGTGGGAAAAAAGCTTTCTTACAATACGGCAACAAACATATATTCCATTTATCTAGCAAAAGATGATGTTGAACATGAAAACATTGTAAAGTGGGAAAAGTTAGAGCCAAGTATGATTTTAAAAAGAGTTCAATTATCCTTAATCAAAAAACAAACAGATACTAGTAAAGCAGAGGCACTTGGAAGTTTCTCGCCCCAACCAGAAAGTAAGGGCAGGCATACTTACCTTGGATATACCATTAAACGTTCTAGTATGGAAGAAGCATTTATAGAAGTACAGCCATACAATGGTGCTAAAAACACAGAATATACCTATATCGTTGAATCAGCCCCTAACATGGAAGATGGGGTTGGAAGATGGACGGAACTCGTTGAACACAAATATACAACAACAGGGCAAAACGAGGAAAAGCCATTTACCATTCCTATCCCATTTTCATCAAACTTTGAAGATCAGTATTACAGAGTAACGGCCAAATACAATCAAATAACCATGAAATCTCAGATATTACAGTATCAACCCAACAAAGACTTAACAGTGCCACCACCAACACCGGTTATCCAAAGCATTGATAATATCTATGTTGTCCCAGCAAAAAAATTAGGGGATGGACCTGAAACCATAGGCTTTGACTTAACATGGAGTGCACCAAAGAATTCATCCCAAAATAAGCTTCTAGATAGGCTACTTGAGCAAGGAAATATTTATTATGAGATGTTTTTTCATGAAGACTTAGAATCAACAGAGACAAGGGGCACCTTAGCCAAGGTTTTTAAAGTAGGCCTAGTAGGCCAAGGTGATCAAAAGAAAATTAGTGTTCTACCCCATGGAGGAACAGCAGGTAGTGAGCCAGAAGAAGTTAGGTACAACCCCTCTAAAGATACGTTTACAATGGAAAATATTGTTCTGAAAAACTTAGATAAGACCAATTGGGAACAAATAGAGATTAAAAACCCTGGGGCTAATAATGAGTACGAAAAAGGAAGCAAGTACCCAGAATTTGTGGTGACAGATAATATGCCTAGCAAAGAAGTGCCGGGAATATATTACATTACAATGAAGGCCTTATACGAAACCACACAGGCTGCTATTACAATGGGGGTTAGCAATAAATCTAATCCGAAATCCATAACCATTAGCCCTTTAGAAGAAGTAATCCCTGTTCCAACTAAAATAGAATCCAAACACTTACCAGATGAAAATGATTCAGAAGTTATTAGGCAATCTTTTTCATGGAATAATATAAATTTAGATAGGTATATAAAACAAATGCTAGCCCCCCTAGACTTAAAGGTTGGTGAAAAAGGCAGCGGCGTTTATGAGCTGTATTTATACCAAAAGAAGAACATAAAAGAATCAGAGTTTATTGATATAGAGCCAGTGGCAAGTAACCTTCATACGGCAAATACGTACACATTAAAGGATGAGGATATTGATGCTCTTAGAAAAGGAGACGTCATCCGCCTAGACTATACAGGTTCAAGTAATACTGGAATGAATAATATAATTCTAGATGGTTTAGACACTAACCAAGTTTACTATACAAGGATTAAAGTAAGACTTGATGTTAAAGATAAAGATGGCGAAAATGTGGAACAAAGATACTCATTGCTATCAAAGGAACACAGCTTTACATCTTATGTGGAGCCAAGTGAGCCAAGCCCATGGGAAAGAGTACCACCCGTACCAGAAAAATTGCAAATCATAGACCAACCCAATAATACCACTGCAAAAATCGGCTGGGAAGCGCCAGAGTATAATAGGCAAGAAGGGGAAGAGCTTTACTATGAAATGATGAGACTAGATGCCAGAACATTAGCTAAGGAAGAAGATAGCAGACTTTTTTCCATTAAGAAATTACTAGGAGACGATAAAAAGAATGAAATGGCTGCATGGCGGACAAAAGAGCCACTAGTGCGAAAGTATGACAAGACTTCAAAAACATGGGTGAAGGCTATTCCAGACCAGCAAAGTTCTAAATTGCAGCTAGAAGATCCGGGTTTAAACCCCAATATGATTTATTACTACTATGTTCGTACAGTATTAGTTATAGATGGTGAAGAAGTTTATTCTTCATGGATAGGGCTCCCAGTGACAACAGATCCTATTCAAAAACCAATTCAGTTAAAGGTTGAGGAAAAAGAAGCGTATTCACATGATCCAAAAAAAGAAATCGTTGTTAGTTTTTTAGCACCAATCCCTAACGGGGCCAATGTGCCAGGTGATTATGATTTTGATATTGCCATTCAAGGTGAGCTAGATGGTGACTATAGGCTAGATTACTCAACCACAAGAATAACATCAAAACAAGACCAAAAAGATATTCCAACAGGATATTCTCACTACGTCTATAGAATCAATAATTTAAAACCAGGAAAAAGATATGATATCAAAGTTCGTATCATAGATAAATTAGTCAATAAAGTGAATGACCAATACCCTAAGTCATTATACTCAGATCGGGTAACCACAAGAACGCACTTTGACCAAGACGAGCAGGACCGGGATGATAAGTTTGAAGAGTACTTGAAGTACTTTGAAGACAAGGTTGAAGCCCTTCGCAGAAAGCCTTATTGGACACTTGAAGATGGCAGCAACTTATTTTCTATTAAATACCGAAGCAATCATATTGTGCCAGAAATTAACAGCACAAAAACATATAAGCTAGACGTAAGAGAGGGTGTTACAGACTTTACCTACCATATGCCAGCAAGTGTTATAGCAAGCACAAATCTCAACCAAACGAGTTTTGAAATAACACAAGGTAGTGTAAGCTATTCAATTAGGCCTTCAACCATTACAACAGAGCTTGAAGAGCTTAAAGGGGCACTTGAAGATATTAAGAGCAAGTACATCCGTGACTACTATGTGACTTTAAACTTTAGTCAAAGACCAAGTAATATTAGGACAGGCCTTTTAACACCAGAGATTTCAGTTGAGATAGATTTAGTTAGACTTAGGGAAGAAGATAGGCTCTTAGAAGATAATATTATGCTTGCATTAAATGAAGAAATTAACAGTGAAAAAGTAAGGTTTATAGAAGACCTTGAAAGGGCACTTGAAAGAGGAAAGATCTTAGATGAAGAATTAGAAGTATTAATAGACAGGTCACTAGCTTACATTCAAAAAAGCCATCAAAAGGATGTTAGAAATATTGTAAGCCGAAATACCCACAAAACAGTGGCCATTAACAAATGGAATAAGAATATGTTAATCATGGCTAAGATTGAAGGCAATGCCATTGCCCAAGGCTATTTGCTAGGATGGCAAGATACTGCCCTAACAACATTTAATACAGCTAGTGGATATGGCATTGAAACAAATCAAGCTGGAAGCTATGCTTTTAAAGGCCAAAAGGTTAACATGCCAGTGATCCCAGGTGTCGGAGGAGCAGCTAACTTAATTGCTAAATACCAACTCACGGACTTCTTTGGCATAGGTGGTTATATTAACCCTAGTAGTCATGTTAGCAAAAGAAATGTTTTAGGTGCTATGGCAAGAGTTTTAGGGGCCCCAAGAGGATCAGATTATAACCAGTACCTAAAGCAAATGAATATTATAGGGCTTAGTAATATAGGAATGGACTTACCAATTAAAAAGGGTGAAGGCATCTATTTGCTAATGCAAGTACACGAAAAGACCCACAAAAAACCAATTAATACGGTTTATATTAAAAATAGAAATGCCCTTAGCAACATAAGATCATTTAATCAGCTTCATCAACCTTATGTACTAGTAGCAGTAGATTCAAAAATAATTAGTGTCGGTAGTGGTATAAGGCCAAACGACCTCATGGAAATTAAAGATGTACTTGAAGTGTTAAACAATATAATGGCAACAGTAAGGTAGGAGGAAGAAATGAAAAAAAGAATAACCGCTTTAATGATATCAGTAGTTTTATGCCTGTCCCTACTGCCTTATGAGGTATTTGCAAACCTACAAAGTCCCGTAGAAGGGATTTCAGGAAACTCCATTGTGGGACATACCAGTGAATTAGGAATAATGAGGCCTAGAGTAGAGCTTATGTTTTTAGAACCCATTCCATCGGAATTAGCAGATACCAGTGCAAATGTAGTGGAATCTGATGGGGCTAAAAAGCACCTCGTAGAAGACTATTACTACCAGGTAGATATTAAAGAACACCCAAGTGGAAAAAGCTTTAAATCACCAGAATCACCTAGAAAACTAGATAAACTACAAGCCACTCCGGGCTCAACCCTAGTTAGCGGAATACCTGTACAAGGACTAAACAACGGGACACTTTATAAAATGTCCATTATACCGTATCACTATCATAAATATGACCGTGGTGGGGAAGATGGCAAGAGTGATGAGTGGGCACCAAGGACAAACGCCCCAGCCCCATTTGAATATGTGCTTACTGACTTTGATACCAGAATGGAAGGTAAAGGCGGAAGCATTGAAGTAAGCTGGGAAGATTCAGGTTACCCAGACATGACCTATCAAATTGGCTATATCCAAGGGAACTACGAAGGTCAATCCTTAGAAGCCATACGGGGAAATAATACAGGTAATAACATTCAATATATTTCATCAGAAGATATAAAAAATAACGCAACAAAATACAGAGACCCACAAACAGGAAGAAATAGATTTAAATATGTTATTGAAAATAACATTGCCACAGGGCAAATGTACTCTGCTTATGTGGTTTCAACAACAGAGCGAATTGATAACAAAGATATTTTAAAAAACAGGGAAACACCTAAAGTTGTAACGGCTACCACAGAAATAGGCCTAAGTGTCTATAACGCAGGCAAGGATAAAATTAGACTTGAGTGGGATGCACAACTTATCCATGCAATGGATGGTGAGTTCAAGCTAGCTCAAACCCAAATTAAAGAATTTGGTGTAGGCCAGGAAAGTGGAAGAGTCATTGCCACTTTATATGGGAAAGAGGGCGCGGATATAGGCTACTATGAGTACAGGGAACCTAAGGAAAGCACCTACTACCAGCTTGTTTTTATATACAATCATCAAGGGACAGGGCAAATACTTAAGCCAGAACCACAAACAGGAAAAATCCTATACGTTCCAGGAGAACTTAGGACCAAACCGGCCACACCAGAAATTCCAAAGCCCATAGGCCCTAATACAGAAATAACAAAACAGAACAAGGCAGATTTCTTAGTTCCAGGAGACCAGCTAATAGATGTTCCTAATATTGATCTTTGGAAAAACGACCATACCTTCCATGTCAATATAGGCAAGCAACCTTATTTGAATTTTGTGTGGTCAGCCTATAAAGAGGACACATCATTACTATATGACATATGGGTTACAGATGATATTGATATTGCCACAGCAGAGGTAGCCCCCATTGTAAAAGATCTCTCATTTAGTAGTGGACAAAATCCTGAAGGGATTCTGTATACAAAAGATAAAGAGGAAATTGTTGGATTTAGACATAACTTAGGGGAATATTATGATTCAGATATGGTTAGACATGCCCTTTTGCCAAACAAGGTATACTACGTTAAAATAGTGGCCAAAAAGAAATACGGTGATGAGCTAGAACCTTCCTTGCCAGCTATTGTATCCATTATATTTAACTCAGACGGAGAGATTTTTGCGCCGCCGACCATTAGTAAACCACCATTAATATTAGATCCTGAGAGTGTGGGGAAGACATCCATAACAATTGCTTGGCTAGAAACTTGGTATGAAATCATGGCCAAAAAGCCAGCAGATTATCCCGTGCAAGAGCAAAAAAAGGCCAAAGAGTGGAACGCAAAGGTCTACACAGGTGTAACGACTGGACCAGCTATTTTCTTTACCAATAAGGAAGGGGCCACAGAGCATATTTTAAAGCGGGAACAAAATATAGGTGTCCTTAAAGATATTATAGGCCGTGATAAATATGCTCAAAACTATGTAGACAGGGTTGTAAAGCTTGGAAAGAATGTTCAGTATGAGTATAAATTTATGCCATACCAAGATATTTTAAAAGCTTTAGAGAGCTATAATGCAACATCTAATAATAAGAAAACAGTAGAAGAGTATATAGAAATGTTAATGCGAGCAGAAGATGACCCGGCACAAGATTATGGCTGGAAGAAAATTACCCCGAAAACAGCACAGGACGGGGAATATACCCAGTGGAAGCAACATACCCAAGGTAATTTGAAGCCAAATACCAGCTATGTGTTTTTTATAAAACCATACACCCATGACCATGACGGAACAAAGCTTCAAGCATCTTTGCCAACCTGGATTGTTGGAACAACCCTACCAGATGGTGAAATGGAAGAAGGTAAGCCCACTGTTCCAGTTCTATCTTTAAATGGAAAAGGAGATACCCATATTTCAGTTGAGTGGGAATATAATAGTGCATTTGATTACGAAATTAGATATAGCCGCTTAGAAGATCCTGACACAGCAACGGGTTGGCCTTTTGAAATAGGCACAGAAATTGGGGACCCAACCTACGTGGAAAATGGGGGCAAAGCGGTCATTACAATTGATGGGTTATTTCCGGAAACAACCTATAATGTGTGGATTCGTGCCAAGCAGAAAAAGGGCAGCATAATATCAGCTTGGAGTAACCCAGTAACAACAAAAACAGACATACTAGGAGCGCCGACTTCCCCAGGAGGCTTAGGCGTTGCTGCATACAATAGTATTTTAGAAGCAGGAAAGGACTTTAAGGCAGTTGATAGTAATCATATTACAGTAGAGTGGCAACGAAATGCCGTTGATAAAGACCTAGATAATGTAAGCCAAGATAGTCAAAGGGTTTCTAAAGAATACAAGTACCTAATAGAAATTGCTGATAACCCAGAGTTTATAGATAAGAAAGGGGTTACAGTAAGCAAAGAAACCGTAGGAAGTAAAGTCGGGAACGCTGAAATACTCTCAAGAAGTATGGTGTATTTTGATGAATTAATAGCAAATAGGCCTTATTATATCAGGGCTAAAACTATTTTAATTGCCCGCGATCAAGAAAATAATAGAGAAATTGTTAAAGAGTCGGTTTATACAGAACAAATACGCATTATAACCAAACCATCTGAGGAAGAATATGATGGTGGGGACAAGGTTAATGAAGTTATATACCCAAATAAAATAGAAGAAACTTACGACGGAACCACCTGGACCTACGAAATTAAGGACACGCAAAAAGTAATCAATGAAATGGTAACAGGAAACCAGTTTAAATATGTTATACCAGTTGAAAAATACAATGGCAGACATGATGCCAAATTTAGAGTAATAAGGATTCCTCAGCCAATTGTAACAACCTTGTTAAACAGGAGAATGGCCATTGAAATAAGAACCAATATCCTAAGCATTGAAATACCTGCCAAGGCACTAGATGCTCATATGGTAGGAACCACTGCTGATGGCATGGTGGAATTTGTTTTTGAAACCTTAAGCTTGGCAGCCTTATATGACATAGGTATGGGGTATGAATACGGCTTCCTGTCAAAGCCAGAAAAGATGAGTATTACTGTAAAAGGGGACAGGGGCATAAAGGCCTTAAATACCGTAGATGCACTCCTACAAGTTAAGATTGATATGCCTTATCAAATTGACTATATGAATAGAAATCTAGGGGGCTATGCCTTCGACACCCTAGAAGGCATATGGAAAAAGGGAAACCATCAATTTGATAAAATTAATATGCAGTTGGGATACACAACAGGTTCCATTGGGACTTACGCTGTATACGAAAAGACCCGGGTACCAGGAATCGGTGAATTAATGAGCCAATCAATGAAAAATGTGGTAAAGACATATGATATTGTTGGATTAGGGACTAAGTACACACCTAATATGAATGTTGGATCTTCTGACTACACAAATATTATGCTGGGCATAGCAGAAAAAAGATCCCAAATCAAACCCCATATAGGGCCAACGTCACAAGAAGTATACCGGGCGAAAAATTCAGGACTCTACATTGGGCAAGGAAGCACGGCCATAACCCAAGAAGCGGCTGTAAGTGGTGTTGTAAGATTATATGAGTTAATCCACGGTATATCCATTAGGCCACAGACCAGTGAGGATGTAAGTGCTGTATGGCGAGACTACCAAAGTAACATTCAAAAAGCATATACCCTTGGGCTCATTGATAGGATTAACCCGAAACAAACAATTACTTATGATGAGTTATTTAGTCTTATTGAACAAATAATAGAATAGTTGAAAAGCCTACCTTTAGATGATAAGCATTTAAAGGTGGGCTTTTTACTTTTAAATGAATAGAATTTTAGCTGGGGCAATATAATAGAGGGATGAGTGAAGGGGGAGATGAGTTGAAACAAATTGGTCAACTAATAATAGCTGCCATGATTGCCATTATTTTTATACCGGCAACCATAACAATTGTACTTGGGAATAATAATCATATAGAAGTCTTTTCGATTATGACGGAAGAAGAGGAAGAAAGCAAAAAGAAGGAAATACAATCACTAGAACAACTCATTGCTATTGTTGCAAAGGAGATACCCATTACTTATGAGGAAGAAGCGCTGAAGGCCCAAGTTGTTATGGCTAGGTCTTATATAGGGGCCACTGATAATAAAGCTGCACCTTATATGAGTTTGGAAGAATTAGAAAAGCTATGGGGCAGTGATTATAATAAAAATTATTTGACAATACAAAAGGCTGTAGAAGATACAAGAAACATAGTGATTACATATAATAACGCCCCGGTTCAGCCTGTCTACCATTTGCAAAATGCAGGTATTACACAGATGCCGACAGATATATGGGGGTTAGATGTTCCTTATTTAGAAAGTGTGGAAAGCAAATGGGATGCAGCAGCCCCAGATTTAATACAAGAGAATGTCTATACGTCTCAAGAATTAACAAGTAAGGTCAATGAGAAGTATGATGACCTTGTATTGCAGCCTTATAGCTTAGAAACCCAGATACAAATTATAGAAAGAAGCCAGGGTGGTTATGTTAAATCAATCCAAGTGGGTAATGAGCTAATGAGCGGAGATGACTTTAGAAAGTTGCTAAACTTAAGGTCAAGCTGTTTTGCCATAAGCTACAATAATAGCCAGGTAACAATTGTAACAAAAGGTGTTGGACACGGTGTAGGACTCAGCCAATACGGTGCAAATCAGATGGCAAAAGAGGGAAAAAGCTATGAGGAAATATTAAAATACTATTTCCCCAAAACAGTTATTCAAGAACAAAAATAAAAAAGTTTAATAAAGGTGTATAGAAGTTAAAACCTCTGGCAATAATATAACAAAAGTTGGAGGTGTAAAGAATGTTAAATAAGAATAAGAAAAGTACATTTAAAGAGTTTATGGCAGGCAACGGATTTTACATGTTAACGGGTATAGCCCTAATAGCCGTTGTGGTAACAGCCATGGTAATGCCGAAGAAAGGAAATGGCAATGTGGCCAAAGAGCCACAGGAGCATAGCCAGGACCAAACAGCAGCAGAAGACATTAGTGAGCTTAGAATACCTACAATAGAGCCGCGAATGGAAGTAGAAGATGACTTGGAAGAATCACTAGAGGTCAGTCAAGATTCACAAGAGAGCATTGGGGCAGTCCAAGCTGAGAACAATGAAGCAACAGACCAGGTGGTCCAGGAAGTGGTTATTGAGGACCCTGAAGAAGAGATGGTATCAGAAACCTTTAGTTCTACAACAGCTAGCCCAGAAGAAATTTTTCATAGTGATGATGACTTCTTCTCATGGCCAGTAGAAGAACGTATTATTTACGGGTATTCAGATAATGATGTTGGAAGTTCTTTTATGAATCCTACATTAGATCGGACCATGAGGTCTTTTGGCCTATTTCTAAAAACAGAGGAAGATGCTGCAGTAGCTGTAGCAGCCCAGGGTAAGGTTGTATCTATTGCCAATTACCCAACAGCCCAGATGCCAAGGGATATGGATTATCCCCAGGTTGGATTGGCTGTTATTGTAGACCATGGTAATGACTGGAAGACTGTATACGGCCTCCACACTGGAGATGCAACTGTCAAAGAAGGTGATATTGTCCAAGCTGGTGATATCATTGGATCTGTTGGAAAGCCAAGTCAGGATTTTTCAGTAACAGGGAGTAACCTATACTTCCAAGTCCTAAAAGACGACAAGCCAGTTAACCCAAAAGAGATACTAAAATAAAATAATAATCATAAGAAATCATAAAGAAGCCTCACCTAACATATACATCTATCAAGAGTTGTGTTAAGGGGGGCTTCTTTTTGAAAGCATATATTGAAGAAAGGGCTATAGAGGTTGCCAATTTTATAATCCATTCCAATGCAACAGTACGGGAAACAGCAAAGGAATTTGGGATTAGTAAGAGTACAGTTCACAAAGATGTAACGGAAAGATTAGAAAAAATAAACCCCAAATTGGCGGCTGAGGCCAGAAAAGTATTAGAACATAATAAAGCAGAAAGACATCTTCGTGGTGGCTTAGCCACCAAAGAAAAGTATTCGAAAGCCTCAAAATAGCAAAAAATCATAGGCAGAGGGAGAATTCCTTCTGTCTAAAATTATTTATAGATAAGTATTGGTTGAATAGAGCGAAACTTTTTGAACTTTAGCCTTATATGAAGTATAATAATAGTGACTATGTAGAATTTCTATGAAAGTTTTAAATAGAGCTTAAGAAAATCACTGATAATGTCGATTATTATACAAAGGAGACTTTTAATATGCTGGGTTTTGGAAAAGATATTGGGATTGATTTAGGAACAGCAATGGTAGTTGTATATATTAAAGGGCAAGGCATTGTATTGCAAGAGCCATCTGTTGTAGCATTAAACGAACAAACTGGAGAAATATTAGCAGTTGGTGAAGAAGCAAGAAAAATGATCGGAAGAACACCCGGTTATATTAAAGCCATCAAGCCTTTGAAACAAGGGGTAATATCCGATTATGATATGACAGAGAAAATGTTAAAGTATTTTATTCATAAGTCAGTGGGTAAAAGCTTAATGAGGCCACGCATTGCTATTTGTGTGCCAAGTGGTGTTACTGAAGTAGAGCGAAAAGCAGTTGAGGATGCAACCAAGCAAGCAGGGGCGCGAAAAGTAGTGATTATAGAAGAGCCCATAGCAGCCGCTATAGGGGCAGGCATTGAAATCGAGAGGGCTTGTGGGAGTATGATTGTTGATATTGGTGGGGGAACCACAGATATTGCGGTTATTTCCTTAGGTGGCATTGTTGTAAACTCATCTCTTAAAATAGCTGGTAATGATTTTGATGATGCAATTATTAGGTATATGCGCAAAAAACATAATATGCTAATAGGTGAACGGACAGCGGAAGAACTTAAAATTCAGATTGGTACAGCATACCATAAGACGGCTCCTGAGAAGATGGAAATAAGAGGCCGTAATTTAATTACAGGCTTGCCAAGAAATTTAGAAGTAAAATCAGAAGAAATATTAGATGCCTTGCAAGAATCAGTGGCAAATATTATAGAAGCAATTCACTCAGTTTTAGAAAAGACACCACCAGAGCTAGCGGCGGACATAGCAGATCGCGGTATTGTCATGACAGGTGGCGGTTCTAATCTGAATGGCTTAGATAGGTTAATAGAAGAGCGAACAGGGATTAATGTTGTTATATCTGAAGAGGCAAAATCAGCAGTGGCAGTTGGGACAGGAAGTTATGTGGAATATATGTCCTCTGCAAAAGCCAGAGATGGCTGGA
>CAZLPH010000039.1:11855-15515 GCA_964561345.1 uncultured Candidatus Epulonipiscium sp. | reverse complement strand
AGCAACAAATGGTGAAGAGGCAGAAAGACTAATAATGAATGAAAAGCCTGATTTAGCAATATTAGATATTTGTATGCCAACAAAAAGTGGGTTAGAAATTTTAAAAAAGGTATCAGAAAAAAATATCAAAACTAAAATTATATTTTTATCTGGTTATGATGATTTTATCTATGTTCAAGAGGCAATTAAATATGATGCTGTATATTATTTATTAAAGCCTGTTGACACGGATGAATTGATGGTAGCAGTCGAGTCGGCATTAGGACAAATAAGAAAAGAAAAGAAAGTTTATTCTGCAATGGAAAAGTTAATTAAAATTGAGCAAGAAGATGGTTATGTTAAGTTACCAGATACTAAAAATAAAGACAACTTTTATACTGCTTTATCAATTAGTATAAAAGACATTGAAAGCCATGACTCAGACATGACTAGACTGTATATGTTTTCTATCTTTAGTGTTATAGATAATTATATTAGTACTCAAAATTTAGGGATGGCTTTTACAAAGACGAATACGATCTTTGTGGTTCTAAACCACGAAAAGGATGATAATTCTCCAGTTAGAATAGCCAAGGATATGATAGCGTTAGTAAAAAATACTTGTAATAATAAGATAATTGTGGGTGTAGGCCTTACGGGTAAA
Source organism: uncultured Candidatus Epulonipiscium sp. (assembly GCA_964561345.1). Classification (GTDB taxonomy): domain Bacteria; phylum Bacillota; class Clostridia; order Lachnospirales; family Cellulosilyticaceae; genus JAAYSX01. Next base: position 14,872 of record CAZLPH010000039.1, on the reverse strand, counting down.
GGAATTTCAGAAACAAAGAAAGCTATTGCAACTGCAAATCATGCTTTAAACTATAGATTCCTTGATGTAAAATCGAATGTGTTTGTCTATGGTCAACCGCTTATAGAGAATAATGAAGAGGGCTTAGAACCTGAAGATAATGTGATCAATCAAGTATTAGACCTAGTAGCAAAGCATTATTCAGATAACATAACACTTGATTTTATAGCTAAGGAAGTACACATGAACGCTTACTATTTAAGTACATATTTTAAAAAACATACGGGAATGAATTTTAAAGATTATTTAACTAAACTAAGAATGAGTGAAGCGGTAAAGATATTAAATAAAAATGATATAAAAACATATGAATTAGCTGAAAGGGTAGGCTTTACAGATGCTCGTTATTTTAGTGCGCTATTTAAAAAACATTATGGGAAAACCCCTAATGAATTTAAAGATAGAAAGGTGAATTAAGCATGATGATAAGAAATCCAATACTAAAAGGTTTTCATCCTGATCCTTCAATTATTAGAGTGGAAGATGATTATTATATTGCAACATCTACGTTTGAATGGTGGCCAGGTGTAAGGCTCCATCATTCGAGGGATTTGATTAACTGGGAATTAATTGAGTATCCCTTAGACCGGGTATCCCAGCTAGATTTAAAAGGAGTGGGAGCATCTCAGGGAATCTGGGCACCTTGCTTAACCTATGACAAAGGAACTTATTTTTTAGCTTATACAGTTGTAAACTCCTTTTACTGCAACATGTATGATACGAATAACTACCTAGTAACAGCAATCGATATTAGGGGACCATGGTCAGAACCCATTCCACTTAATAACTTTGGATTTGATCCATCCTTATTTCATGATGATGATGGAAAAAAGTATATGGTGAGCATGGTAACGGATCATAGGGTTCCTAAAAAATACGTAGGTCGTCTTGTTCTTCAAGAATATGACCACAATCAAAAAAGGATGGTAGGGCCTATAAAAGATATATATACAGCAGATACTGTCTTTTTAGAAGGGCCACATATATTTAAAAGAAATGGTTATTACTATTTGTTTACGGCAGACACAGGTACGGGAGAGGGGCATGGCCAATCCATTCAGCGATCACGTAATGTTTGGGGACCTTATGAGTGGAACGATAAAAATTCTATTATAACTGCCAGGGATAATCCAGAGTTTTTATTACAAAAGTCAGGTCATGCAGATTTAGTGGAGACACAGACAGGCGAGTGGTACGCAGTGCACCTTTGCGGGCGGGCATTAGAAAACCGAAACAGTAAAGATGCACTTAGGTTTCCAGGGGCTAGAAGATATCCTCTTGGTAGGGAGACAGCTATTCAAAAAATGAGATGGACTGAGGACGACTGGCTTGAGCTTGAAAATAGTATCTCTTTGCCAGATATAGATGTTAAGGCCCCTAATCTGCCCTCATGGCGTATTAAAGAAAAGCCAGAAAAAGATGATTTTGATCAAACAACACTAGATTTAGATTATCAATCATTAAGGATACCACTTGATGAGGGTTTTTATTCATTAGTAAAACGTCCAGGTTATTTACGACTTTATGGCAGAGAAGGGTTAGCATCTAAATATCGCCAAAGTTTAATTGCCAAAAGGTGGACAGAATTTCAGTTTGAAGCCAGTACCAAACTAGAATTTGAGCCAACTATATTTAAGCAAATGGCGGGATTAATTTGTCTTTATGATACAGAAAATTATTTTTATATTCATATCACACATGATGAAGATTTAGGTAAATGTATCAGTATACTAACAGCAGAAAATAAGAAATATGAATACCCCATAGGCTTTATTCCAATAAAATCAGAACAAGCTGTTTATTTCAAGGTAGCTGTAGATCATGATAAGCTGCAATTTTATTATGCCGTGGGAAACAAGAATTATCAATCTGTTGGTCCCATACTAGATGCAAGTGTTTTATCCGATGAAGCATGTAACGAGGGATGGTTTACGGGTGCTATGGTAGGCATTTGTTGCCAGGACCTAACAGGATTTAGATTAGCAGCAGATTTTGATTGGTTTACTTATAGGTGTTAATTAAAGGAGGAAATACAATGATTAAAAAAGAAGATAGGTTATGGCTTGATGAGGTCGTTAATAAAATTAATAATAAAATGGAATGGGTAAGTGAGAAATCAAAACACAAAATACCGTATACAACCATTAATGGTATTCATGATGACAAGGGAGATCCCACAAAAGAATTTCGAGTAGATGATGGAATCAGTTGGTGGACCAATGGCTTTTGGGGTGGGATGATGTGGCTGATGTATCATGAGAGTAAAAATGAAAAATATGCTCATATAGCCAAGTCGTTAGAAGAAAAATTAGACAAGGGTTTTAGTGATTACGATGGATTACACCATGATGTGGGTTTTATGTGGCTTCCAACGGCTGTTGCTAATTATAAAATAACAAAAAACCAAGATGCTAGAAAAAGGGGATTACATGCCGCCAACTTACTGGCAGGACGTTATAATCCGGCTGGTAGATTTATTCGAGCTTGGAATGATATTCCAGGAGATGATAGTGATACGAGAGGATGGACAATTATAGATTGTATGTTTAACCTGCCACTTTTATACTGGGCAAGTGAAGAAACAAGTGATCCTAGGTTTAAACAAATAGCAATGCTTCACTCAGATACAGTTATGGAGACATTTATTAGACCTGATGGCTCTGTTAGGCATATCGTTGAATTAGATCCTTTTAATGGGGGATTCGTAAAGGATTATGGCGGCCAAGGCTATGAACAAGGCTCGTCTTGGACAAGGGGGCAGACATGGGCTTTATACGGCTTTGTGATGGGCTACATCCACACGGGGAAAGAAGAGTATTTAAATACTGCAAAAAGGGTTGCACACTATTTTATATCTAACATTCCAAGTGATGGTATTATTCCAGTTGATTTTAGGCAACCTAAAGAGCCAGCACTAGAAGATTCCACAGCAGCAGCTATTGCAGCTTGTGGCTTAATTGAGATTGCAAAACATGTAG
>CAZLPH010000039.1:6313-11755 GCA_964561345.1 uncultured Candidatus Epulonipiscium sp. | reverse complement strand
CTTGAATGATGTTTAAAAAACCTACATTGTACTTAAAAGCGTCTATACTCAAACACCTGGAATGTTGATAAACTTAAGCTATAAATAGCAGTTTAAACATACATTTAGCACTGGAGGAGTTAGGATGAGAAAGAAATTGTTTAGGTTCATACCAACATTTTTTAAACGTACTTTGCCTATAGTTTTATCAGTTAGTATGGTGGTGCCCCTTTTACCAGTACTAGCTAAGGAAATAAAGGCAGATGGGGTGCCACCTCTAACAGGGTATCAACCCACTATTCACGAAACACTGGATGAGAGCGGGTTTAAACATCCAGGTATCGGTCTTACAAAAGACATTTTAGAAAACATGAGAGTGCAGGTGCGGGCACAAAAGGAACCATGGTATTCTTATTATAAAGCAATGACCACATCATCAGCTGCATCGAAAGAAGTAACATCTAGTAATCAGGACGCAGCAGACTCTACTAAGCCTCAAAGTACGGCTTTTGATAGTCAGGGCTTTAATTCCAGGTTTATTAGTGATGGTTTGAAAGTTTACACACAAGCACTCATGTATTACATAACAGGTGAAGAAGTTTATAGAGCCAATGCTATGAATATCATCCGTATTTGGGAGCAGATGAATCCGGCAAAATATAAGTATTTCTCGGATGCCCATATTCATACAGGTATTCCCCTTAATCGGATGGTAACAGGGGCAGAAATATTACGGTATACGGATTGTCAAAATCCTGAACTAGAATGGACTGAAGAAGATACCGCTGAGTTTACAAAAAATCTAATTACACCAGTAATTGAAACTTTCCAGTATCGGAATAATGAATTTATGAATCAGCATAGTTATCCGCTACTAGGTGCTATGGCTGGCTATATTTTTACTAATAATGCAGAAAGATATGAAGAAGCTGTAGAATGGGTAACTGTAAATAAATCAGCAGAAAATCAAGGGTTTAATGGGTCAATAGAGAGGTTATTCAGGTTGGTTGATACAAATGCAGTAACTGGTGAGAAGCTAGACCAGCCAGTTGTTCAGCATGTGGAAATGGGGAGGGATCAAGCCCATGGTGGCGGTGATTTAACAAATGCTGCAATCATAGCCCGTATGTTTCTTGCTCAAGAAACAAGAGTCAATCCTACAGAGGGGACTTTATCTACCGACATTGATGCAGTAGGGATTTATGAATTCTTAGATGATAGAATTTTGGCTGCGGCTGATTACTTTTGGAAGTATATGCTTGGATATGAGACCCAATGGGTTCCAACCCCTTTTTCAATCGATGCTGATGGGAATGTAAAAGGTATATACCAGTATTTATCCGATGCCTATAAAGGCAGAATGGAGACTGCTAATTTTTGGGATCTACACTACTATTATACCTATACAAAGAAAATAGATTTGTCCCAAAAAGCACCTTATTTCGATGAAGCGTTTAAAAAAAGGCTTCCATGTAATCACTATTATCAAGGAGATTTCAAACAAAACTGGAACAATGTTGATGGTGGAGGAGATTTTTGGCTTTATATTCCGAAAGAAGCTGAGGGGACTGAAAATCTGCCTAAACAACAAAATAGTGAAGCTTTAATAGAAATAGAAGATAGATATGTTCAATTTGATAATAATACTGCTACTAAGCAAGATGAGGATAATATATATATAGAATTTAATGCAACCCAAGAGGGAAGTATAATCTCTATACCAAATTTATCCTATGCTAATCGGAGCAATTCCCTTCCCATTGGACTAAAAATACGGACCAATGGAGAAGCAATACTTGAATTAAGTAAGGGAAAAGACTCAGAACCCTACCATATATTATCACTACCCGATACAAATAATGAGTGGAAATACATTATCTATGATATGGGGATTGACACGGTTAGCTATGGACAGTTAGGTGGTGACTACAGCCTTCTTTTTATGACTGTAAAAGGAGAGGGAACAAGGGTGGATGTGGATCACCTTAATGTAATGGCTAAGTCTCAATTAACACCATTAGTTTTTAATTCGGGAAAATCAGATTTGAATATATCAACCTATATTAATGGGGTTATTAATTTGGATTTATCAGCTGCGAATATTAATGGTTCCAGTGCAATCACTTATGAGGCGATCAATAAACCAGTGAATGCTGTGTTAGATGAAATAACGGGCCAATTTTCTTGGGTACCAACGCAAACAGGAAGCTATTCCTTTGTTGTGGCGGCTTCCAATGACACGGCTGTTGAAACTAAAGTTGTAAACATTATGGTAATGAATGATCGGCAGTCTGCAGTAGAAGCTGCTAGAGAGCCATATAAATCAGATTTAGATTATACAACAAAGTCTTTTGAAAACTATCAAAGTATTTATGAAGATACAATGAATCAGATATTAGATACATCAGATGAGGTGTTTTCCAAGCAATTATTAATTCTAAGAGAGGCAACAGAGGATCTTAAATTATTAACACCTAAATTAAATGATGGCAGTATGGATTTTAGTAAGATGGTTGTTACGTCTACTTTTGGAGATGCGGTTTCTCTTTTGGTTGATAACAACAATAATACTTTCCCAGTATATACCTTAGCGCCGTATCCAAATTTATATCATATACTAGATTTTGGAGCTGATTATAAAATAACAGCCACTGCCTTTGGCTTACAAAGCAGAATGAATTTTGTGGATCGTATGGCGGGATCAACTGTATTTGGATCCAATGATAAAGCAAACTGGACAAGACTTACGCCAGGAGAGACGCCATATGTAAATGATATAGCAGAACTAGAAGTAGATAATACCTATCAAAATGAAAAATATAGATACATTAAAGTTCAAATGATTAACCCGCAGCCAGAAGCCCTACGTGGGGCCATTCAAAACATCTTTGAGTTAGGAGAACTAAGGATTCATGGACAAAGACATGAGACGGATAATAAACTTGAATCTGTTTCAATTAGCTCCGATGTGATTGATGGGAGTGGGGCCATTTCTACAGATAGCAAGGTATATTTAAATATCAAAGCTAAAGAAGCAATTAGTAATGTAGGGGTCAAGATTCAGGGAATGGATGCAAGGGTGACAAGTGAAGATAATATTAACTGGCTAGCTGAGACAACCATAACCGAGGAAATGGAAATGGGTTATATTAAATTTTCCATTGATTATACAACAGTTGATGGGATAGAGGGGGATACAGTATATTTTACAACAGATGAGACGAAATTGTATGTTATTGGTGAGTCGGATTTAATAAATCCAATAGAGATGGCACGTTTAATAGATCCTTCTACTTCTATGAACAGACCAGATGAAGCGAAAACATTAGAACAGGTAAGCAACTTGTTTGATAATAACCCAAACACAGATTCAGATTTTCGTTTAGGTGAAAATGGAAGTGGGGGTTACATTGCTTTTGATTTTAAAGGAAATTCAGCAAGACTCTCAAGTGTGGATATACTTTCAAGACAAGATGGTCATTTTGGTAGAATTAATGGGGCAGTGGTTCAAGGATCTAATGATAATGAGAATTGGGAAACAATTTCAAACTCAGCTACAGCAACAAAGGATTGGCAGGCATTAACCATTAAAAAGCAAGATAACTATCGCTATATTAGAATATATAATTCCAATGCATGGTTTGGAAATATGAGTGAGCTTCGTTTGCACGGTATTCTTGAAGAGAATAATGATTATATATTTAAAGAAGAATTAAAAGAACTCCTTGATAAGGCCAATGCTATTGATAAAGAAATTTACTCTCAAGAAGATTGGGAAAGATTTCAGAAGTCTATTGTTGCAGCACAAAGAGTCTATGATGAAGCCATAACTCAGATCCAAGTAGATGATGAGCTAGAATTATTAATACTGGCAATGGAGGCTCTACAAGAAACCTTGTTAATAGATGTACTAAAAGAAGTAAATAATTATTATGATTCACAGGGTAGAAAATCTGATGATGAGGATGGAAAATTAAAAAAAGAAATAGGGACCTTATTTGATAATGATCCAGCTACTGGCAGTGATTTTCGAACCATAGATGAACAAGGCAAACTAAGTGGGCACAACGGATATGTTGTATTTGATTTTGGTGACAATAATGTTGTTAGCTTAAATCGTGTACAAGTGCTTGCAAGGTCAGGACAAGATGGAAGAATTGAGAGAGCTGTTATCCAGGCATCTAATGATGGACAGGACTGGGAAACTATAACAAGCCAAGCGACAAAGTCAAAAGAGTTACAAACACTAGAGGTTTTAGATAGTGGACAATATCGTTATATCAGATTTTACAACCAATCTAACTGGTTTGGAAATGCAGCAGAACTTCGTTTATATGGTAAGGTTTGGGACAACAATCAAATACCAGATAAAACTGACTTAATCAATTTGATTACAAGGACTGATAAGTATTCCCAGATTGATTTCACATCAGAAACCTGGCAAGATTTTGAACTGGCATATATTCAAGCCTGTAAAATTCAAGATAGTGCATTAGTAACTCAAATAGAGGTTAATACTGCCAAAGAAGCTTTAGAAGTGGCTGATAATAGTTTAGAACTGGAAAAAGATATGATAGATATATTTTCAGAAGTAGATCACTACTATGACTCTGAAGGCCTAAGATCAAGTGATTTAGAATTACAAACTCAGGTAATGTATTTGTTTGACGAAGATGTAATGACTTGCAGTGACTTTAGGCGTATTAATGAAGAAGGGAAGAAGGTTGGGGATAAGAGTTATGTTGTATTCGATTTTGGTGAGGAAAAATTAGCGAATTTAAGTAAAACGAAGATACTTGCAAGACAAGATGAAAATGGTAAGTTTTACAATAGAATCGAATATGCTAAAATTCAGGGCTCTAATGATAGTGAAAACTGGATAACCCTCACAGATGAAGCAATTAACACAGGTGAGGTGCAGGCATTAAATATCATTGATACCAGTGGATACCGTTATATTAGGCTATACAATAGGTCAAATTGGTTTGGAAATGCAGCAGAATTAAGGCTATATGGAAAAGTAAATGAGAATGAGATTTTGAGTCCCCAAGCATATTTAGTAGGTCCTAACAAAGTTACAACTCAAGCGGCATTTACATTAGATCTTTTAGGTGAAAACTTAAAAAACGTCTACCAAATTGGTGCCCAGATTAAATTTGATGAAGACCAGATGGACTATATGGGGTATGAAAGTAAAGTAGCATCTAATAACATAGACCAGAAGGTATCTAGTCAAAATGGAGAAGGTATAATAGAATTTATTGTTCGTGAGATACAATCAGATCTTAACAATGATGATACGATTATACAGCTGAAATTTAAAGCTAAAGATAGGGTAGCTAGGAGTATTATAAGCATACCTAATATGGTTATAGTAGATGACCAAGGTAGGGAAGTTTCACTTGATACAATTACAAAAGAAATTTTAATTCAAGAGGACCCAGAGAAACCGGTGGATCCAGA
>CAZLPH010000039.1:3978-6213 GCA_964561345.1 uncultured Candidatus Epulonipiscium sp. | reverse complement strand
AAGAACCAGAAGATCCAGAGGAACCGGTGGATCCAGAAGAACCAGAAGATCCAGAGGAACCGGTGGATCCAGAAGAACCAGAAGATCCAGAAGATCCAGAAGAACCAGGGGAGCCAACGGAACCGGAAGAGCCAGTTGATTCAGGAGAACCGCAGGAATTTGGGAAAGGCACAAATGATGGAAAGGCAACAGACGATAAGAACCTTAATATTAAAAGGTTATATGAAAATGGTAGAGAAATAATTAAGATTACCTTAACAGATGCAGTAATAAAAGAAAATGACAATAAGACTGTTAAAATAATAGTAGACGAGAATGCTAATACAGTGACTGTTAACTTTGGTGCAAAAGTTCTGAGAGATTCTAAAAAGATAATTGATATTACAACAACCATAGGAAGTTATGTAATAGATACAGGAAAGATTAATCTAAATAAGGTTATTGAGCAGTTTGGAAAAAATGTAGATATTGAAAAAGTTGATGTGCAAATAAAAATAGAGAAGCCGACAAGTGAGGGCTTAAAATTTGCAAAAAGTGCAATAGCAAATAGTGATGCATATGCTCTAGCAGATCCTATAAGTTTCTCAATTGAATTTACGTATGACGGCAAAATAGTTGAGCTCAATAAGTTTAATTCCTATGTGGAGAGATTAATACCAATACCAGATGGTATAGAGAGCAATAAAATTATAACAGCTGTAGTGGTAGAAAAGGATGGAAGATTAAGACATGTACCCACAAAAGTAGTAACCATCCACGGTATAAAATATGCATCAGTTAAAAGCATAACGAATAGTGTATATGCACTAGTGAGTAAAGAGATACAGTTAGATGATATGAAAGGACACTGGGCTGAAGGTAGTGCCAAAGACCTAGGAGCCAGAATGATTATAAAGGAGCCAGATAATAACAAACTAGACCCAAGTGTTCAAGTGACCCGGGCGGAAGTAATCGAAATGATAGTAAATACGTTAGGACTGGCAACATCGTCCCATACAAATCCGTTCAAAGATGTAGATGGCAAAGAACAGTATGCTGAATATATAAATGGCGCATATGAATTCGATTTAATAAAGGGGTATGAAGATGGAACATTTAAGCCTAATAATAAGATTACAAGACAAGAAACCATGGCTTTTGTGGTTAGGGCATTAGAACTATTAGGCAAAAATACAGAATTGACAGAAGAGCAAGTAGACCTTATGTTACAGAGTTTTGCAGATCATACAGCAGTTCCTACTTGGTCCCGAAATAATATAGCGGTTTCTGCATATTATGGAATTTTAAGTGGAGACCATCAAGGTAACATTTCTCCCACAAGCAATATTACAAGGGCAGAGCTAATAGCAACGTGTCATAAAATACTTGTAAAATCACAACTAATTTAGACAAAAAAATGCAACCGTTGTAGCAATGAGGTTTAAACCGCATGATACACCGGTTGCTTATTTTATCGTATAAAGCTAAGACTTTCACAGCACTTATGGTAATCAAAACAGAGCTTGGAGTTGATAAAATGAGAAAGTATATTGATTTTAAGAAACAAGTTAAAGATAAGTTAATATTAAACAATTCAAAGATCCGTGTTAAGCTAATGCTTTTATTTATCGTATTAAGTATAGTACCCTTAATGTTTATAGGTTTATTTACTTATTATAATGCTCAAAATGCAATAAGAAAACAAGTATCACAGTTTTCTGAGGAATTGGCTAAACAAACATCCGTTAACATCGATTTAAAACTCACGGAACTCGATAATACCAATAGACTTTTTGTTCTTAATTCAGAATTTCAAAAGATCTTATCGAAATCTGAAAACCAATATGAAAATGAAATAGAAAAGATGCGAGATAAAAGTTTAGTTTTGGATCATATAAATTCCGTAATGACTGCTAATAAAAACATAGAAGGACTTATTATTTATAAAAATGATAGGTTTGACTACACAGAAGGAAAGGTTAGCGGTAGTTTTAAAGAAAACTTTACAAATAACAATATCTATGAACAAGTAATAGAAGCTAGTGGGAATGGCCTTTGGGTTACGACTTTAGATGAGACCTACCAACAAGTATATTTAATGCGAAGAATTACGAATTCCGCATCTGGAAAACCCGTAGGAGTAGTAATATTTGCAATAAGTACATCAAGCTTTGCCAATGTATTTGACAATATAAGTTTGTCAAATGATGCCAGATATAAATTAATTGATAGCTCAGACAAAGTTTTTTGGGATAC
>CAZLPH010000039.1:0-3878 GCA_964561345.1 uncultured Candidatus Epulonipiscium sp. | reverse complement strand
TAGTATTTCAAGGCCCTTACGAAGACTAATGTTTTTAATGAAAGATGCAGAACAGGGGAACTTAACGATACAGTCAGACATACTAAATAACAGTGAAATAGGACAATTATCCTACAGTTTTAATAATATGATAGATAATATCAGAAGGTTATTATTAGATACAAAGAAATCTGCAGATAGTGTTTTTACAGATACTAAAACGATTACCCAGGCATCCAGACAATCAGTGATGATTAGTCAAGAAGTTGGTAGTGCTATGGAGAGTATTGCCAATGGCGCTAGTGAGCAGGCTAAAGATGCCCAGAAGGCAATGGAGAATATAGGTAGATTATCTTCCGATATTGAGCAGGTCACGGATAGTATTAATAATGTTCAGAATGTAATAGGGGTATCCAAGCAAGTAGGGAAAAGTGCTTTATATACCTTAGATGATTTAAATCATACAACAAGCGAAGCAGTAGAAATCTCAGGGGATATCCACAATAACATAGGATCACTCAATTCAAAAATAAAGGAAATTGTTAAGGTTTTAGAGTTGATTCAAAATATTAGTAATCAGACAAATTTACTTTCCCTCAATGCAAGTATTGAAGCTGCAAGAGCGGGAGCAGCGGGAAAAGGATTTGTAGTGGTTGCAACAGAAGTTGGTAAGCTAGCAGAGCAGTCAAAGGATGCAACTGAATTGATTGCAGGTATTATAGATCAAATTCAAAATGAAACGCAAGAAACAGTAGAATTTGTTGAAAGAGGCAATACAATCTATAAAGCTCAGGAAATAGCTGTTAAGAAAACCAATAAAGCTTTTGAGGATATGACAGAATCACTTGAAGAAATAGTAATGCAAATACTAATAGTAGATGGAGCAGTGGGGAAGATTAGTGAATCAAAAGATAGCACAATATCTACTGTTGAGGCAATAGCAGCCGTTGCAGAGGAGTCAGCAGCTAGTACAGAAGAAGTAATGGCAGCGGGGCAAGAGCAAGCTGCATCATCAGAACAAGTAGCAGGTGTAGCGTTAAGTCTTGCCGATACAGTTGATAATCTTAACCAAGCAATAGATAAGTTCACACTATAATATGAAGATAAGGAGATTACTGATGAAAAATGGAACGATTTGGCTAGATGATCAAGGTGATAGGATTCAAGCTCACGGTGGATGTATTATTGAATTTAAAGGAAATTTTTACTGGTATGGTGAATATAAGGGGGTCGATAATATTCCAGGGAAAAGGCAGACCCCTTTGATTGGGGTTAGTTGTTATTCAAGTAAAGACTTTAAGAGTTGGTGCTATGAAGGATTAGTGCTAAAAGCACAAGAGGATGAGGAAAGTGATTTACATAGTACCAGGGTTTGTGAACGCCCTAAAGTAATTTATAATGCTAAAAACAATAATTTTGTTATGTGGATGCACTTAGATGATAGGAGTTATTCATATGCTAGGGGAGGGGTTGCAGTATCCGATTCCCCAACAGGACCCTTTACGTTTTTGGGAGCAAGACACTGTAATAGAAAAGATACCCGGGATATGACTCTATTTCAAGATAATGATGGCAAAGCATATTTAATCCATAGTGGAGATTGGAATAAAAGCCTTTATATTTCACAGCTTAATGATGATTTTACCGATTTTACGGGAAGATTTACGAAAACATTAATTGATCAAGAAAGGGAAGCACCTGCATTTTTTTACCATGACGGAATGTATTATGCTGTAACCTCAGGCTGTACAGGTTGGAGCCCTAATAGTGCCCTATATGCAGAAAGTGAACACCTACTAAACGGGGCTGCCTGGAAACTAATTGATAACCCATGTACAGGTGAAAATTATCGTAGAACGTTTGAGGGACAAAGTGCCCATATATTTTCTGTGAATAATAATTTTTATCTATTACTAGACCACTGGAAACCAGATGATTTAAAAACATCAGGATATAGTATATTGCCAGTCAAAATCCGAGATGGCATTATTGAAATACCCTGGTGTGAAGAACCACCTTTAATGACAATAGGATAAAACTTTTAAAATACCCTAATAAAAATTCTGGCCACATAACTTGTGGCCAGAATTTTGCTATAAAAAACTAATATTTAACATGATATAACTATCTTTATTGGTCTGCTCTAAGTACTTGCGCCCCATCTAATGCTTTAATCAGTATATTGATTAAGACTGCGTAAGCAGGAATATTAATGGCCTGTTTTTGCCCTGCTCTTAAGGCTGTTACAATAAAGGGATGCCCAAATAATATCAGCCTAAAGTAAGGGACCATGAGAACAGTTGTAATGATCTGGCCAATAAGCACAGCGATTAGAACTTTCCATAGTTTTGAATCTCTTAAATTGTTTTGTAGAAGCTTGACTAAAAGCCCAGGAATAATACCTGTTAGGGCTGATGTTAAGACAAAGTGGGGCATAAAAGCACCAGTTGGTCTAACAATGAAACTGACGATATCACCTACTGCACCAACGATTCCGCCAACCACAGGGCCAAATACAATGCCGCCAAATATAATTGGAAACCCACCAAAACTAACAATACCTGGGATTGCAATAATCCTAGATAAGATAATATTAAGGGCAATTAAAAAGCCACAGATGGTCATCATTCTAGTGTCAATTTTTTGCATAAAAAATACCTCCTTTCAAATTTGATATGACAGTTTGTCCTATCAGAAAGAAGATACCTTGATAGTGCCAGTGAACGCAATAATATGTCGCAAGCATTTGCTTTTCGTTCAAAGGCAACGTTCCATCCTTTGACACTTTACGCATATTATTTACTCTGTCATGCAATTAAAGATAATAATACAACTTGCCTTTAATTAACTATTTCAATATAACATATATTTGGGAATGATTCAACCATAGCATTAGAATTGAAGGAATGACAAAGGTTCATGTTAAATTCATATAAGAAACATATACTACCTCCATAACCCTAAATTAATGGAGGTATTTATGATGAAAAAATCAAAAAAGAAAAGTAATAAGAAAGTTTTTATCAGTATAGCAGCAGTGGTTGCGCTACTAGGCGTGATACTAGTGCCAAGAATGAACAAAGAAAAACCTTATCTTGAAGAGAGTGTAAAAAAAGCTACTATCGAAACTTACTACACATTTTCAGGAAACGTAGAAAGCGAAAATAGGCAAAATGTAATGGCGGAAAAGGTCATGCAAATAGCTGAGATTAAAGTGGTAGAAGGTGACCTGGTCCAAAAAGATGATGTTTTATTTGAAACATCTCAGGGGGAACAGATTAAAGCCAAGGTTGCAGGAACTGTTTCTAAGATCTATGTAGAAGAAGATGAGTCTGTAATGGCAGGTGCAAAGATATGCGATATTATTGATTTTGAGCATCTCCAAGTGACCATCAAGGTTGATGAGTATGATCTTTCAGCCATTGCAATAGATAAGGAAGCATCTGTAACAATTGGCGCAGTAGAGAAAGAAATTACTGGAAAGTTATCTCATATCTCTGATACAGCAATGATTCAAAACGGCGTGGCCTATTTTACAGCGACTTTAGATTTAGAAAAAGATAGCACAGTGAAGGTGGGAATGACGGCTGAAGCAAAAATCCTAAATAAGCGTGCAAGAGATGTACTGGTTATTCCTATGAAGGTTTTACAATTTAATGAGGAAGACGAGACCTATGTTTTAATAAAAGATGATAAAAATCGTCCTATTGAGCAAGTTGTTAAGGTTGGCATAAATGATGGAAAGAATGTTGAGATAGCAGAAGGACTTTTGGAAAATCAAGTTATCATATATGAGAAAATATGCTCTGGAGCAAATAGCGATGGTGGTTTTACACCTCCTATAATGAGATAATAGGAGGTCATGGATATGGAAATTTTAAATATGAAAGATATTATAA
>CAZLPH010000038.1:0-15623 GCA_964561345.1 uncultured Candidatus Epulonipiscium sp. | reverse complement strand
AGATAGAAAAAAGACAAGAAGAAGAGATAGAAGCTATTATAGGATCTACTAAGGGATTGCAATTAGCCATGGTTGCTTATAATGGTTGGGACTATATTGACCAAGAGCACAATACTAAGAAGAACCCAGTTACTCAGGAAAGTACATTGATTTTTGCAAATAGTAAGAAGAATAAAATGTACGGAGCTGGGGAGTATATCTTAATAACAGCGCTTCTACACAAGACGGATAATTCTAGTTGGACAGATCAGGCGTTATACCCAGTTGAAAAGATATCATTTGAGAACAAAAAATCCGGTGGTAACTACGGAAAAATAGCCATCACACTAAAAGATGGTAAAGAGTATACGATTGATTTTAAGGGACAAGAAGGAAGATTATCAATATAAAAGGAGTGTATGTAATATGAAACAATCAATTATAGATAACTATGCACCAATAAGCAAAGAGGAAGTAGATCAAGCGATTAAACATGCAATAGAGCAAGTAGGAACTAATCTCCCCGAGCTAAAAGATAAATTTAAGGCGTCTACTAGTGAGAATAACTTTTACCCAGTATCAGAGAACGTAGAATGGACGACTGGATTTTGGACAGGTGAAGTTTGGCTAGCTTATGAGAACTCTAATGAAGAAAAGTATAAAGAAGCAGGGCTCCTGCAAGTGGATAGTTTTGCCGAAAGACTTGAAAAAGAAATAGATATTAATCATCATGACTTAGGCTTTTTATACTCTTTATCATGTGTTGCAGGTTATAAATTAACTGGCAGTGAGAAAGCAAAAGAGACGGCTATATTAGCAGCTGATAAGTTAATCGAGAGATACCGTGAGAAAGGGCAGTTTATTCAGGCTTGGGGAGATCCAAAGCAGGAAAATCATCGTTTAATTATAGATTGCCTTCTTAATCTGCCACTTTTATACTGGGCTACAGAAGTAACCGGAGAAGCTAAGTATGCCGATATTGCCAAAGCTCATATAAAGACATCACTAAACAATATAATGAGGGAAGACAAATCAACTTATCATACCTACTTCTTTGATATTAATACAGGTGAGCCATTAAAAGGCGTTACCCATCAAGGATATAGAGATGGTTCAGCTTGGGCTAGAGGGCAAGCTTGGGGCGTATACGGTGTGGCTTTAAGTTATGGTTATACAAAGGAAAAAGAATATATCCAAATATTTAAAGAGATTACAGACTTCTTCATAGAAAAATTGCCAAAAGATTTGGTTCCACATTGGGACTTTGACTTTGGAGATGAGTCGGATGAGCCAAAGGATTCATCAGCAGCGGCTATTGCGGCTTGTGGTATGTTAGAAATGGCCAAGCACTTAGAAAAAGATGATGCTAAGTACTATACAGATGTGGCTCATAGAATTATAAAGTCACTGGTAGATCATTATTCTGTTAAAGATCCTAAAGTATCCAATGGGCAATTGTTGCACAGTGTGTATGCAAAAGGTTCTCCATATAATACCTGCACTGATAGGGGCGTAGATGAGTGTAGTACCTGGGGAGATTATTTTTACTTTGAGGCTATAACAAGGCTTGTTAAGGAATGGAAGTTATATTGGTAAGATAAGTGCACTGATAATGATAGATGCGAAACATGGGTTTCACAATGTGGAATGGTGATTCGGATAATGAAATTAACCTTGACTAAGCAAATAAGAATTGGTATAATAATATCATATGTTGAAACTATAAATTCAAGATGCGAAACGGAGGATTTTATTTATGGATATTAGATATGGAGCAAATCAGAGGGACGCTAAGCACTACACAACTGATGAACTTAGAGAAGAATTCTTAATCGAAACATTATTTGTAGCAGACGAGAAGAACATGACATATAGCCATATTGATAGAATTATTGCAGGTGGTGTTATGCCAGTTTCAAAAACAATCGAACTTGCTGATGGTGTTGACACAATGAAACAACTAGGGACGGACTCATTTTTAGAAAGAAGAGAACTAGGTGTTATTAATATAGGAAATACAGGTAAAGTAGTTGTTGATGGTGTAGAATATACACTTGAAAACAAAGATGCTTTATATGTTGCAAAAGAAACAAAAACAGTAGAGTTCTCTAGTTTAGATAAGGACAACCCTGCTAAGTTCTACATCAACAGTGCCCCGGCGCACAAGGTGTTAGAAACAAAGCATATTGCACAAAAGAATGCTAAGAAAGTGCCTCTAGGAGAGCAAAGACTTGGTAACAAGAGAACAATCCATCAATTATTACACCCAGATGTATTAGAGACATGTCAACTACTAATGGGTGTTACGGTTATGGAAGAAGGTAATGTGTGGAACACAATGCCGTCTCATACACATGAGAGAAGAATGGAAGTTTACCTATACTTCGATATGCCAGAAGATGCAGCAGTTTTCCATTACATGGGAGAGCCGACTGAGACGCGTCATATCGCAATGCATAATGAACAAGCTGTTATTTCTCCAAGCTGGTCAATTCACTCAGGGTGTGGTACACAAGCCTATACATTTATCTGGGGAATGGTTGGAGAGAACCAAACATTTGATGATATGGATCATATTGCAATTAAAGATATTCGATAAGGAGGCTATGTAAATGGAAAATATTCTTAATCAATTTTCACTAGAAGGTAAAGTAGCAATCGTAACAGGTGCATCAACAGGACTTGGACAAGGTATTAGCCTTGGACTTGCTAGTGCAGGTGCAGAGATTGTAGGTGTTGACTACGTAGCAATGGAAGATACAGCAGAAAAGATGGCGAAGCTTGGCAAAGGCTTTTTACCAATCGTTGCAGACTTAACATCCATTGAGCCACTTGAAGGCATTATTCAAAGTGCTGTTGAGAAATTCGGCAAAGTAGATATTTTAGTAAATAATGCTGGTATTATTAGACGTGAAGATGCACTTGATTTCACTGAAAAAGACTGGGACGATGTAATGAATATTAACATCAAGACAGTATTCTTCTTTTCACAAGCAGTTGCAAAGCAGTTTAGAAAACAAGACTCACCAGGAAAGATTATTAATATAGCATCAATGTTATCTTTCCAAGGTGGAATCAGAGTTCCATCATATACTGCAAGTAAAAGTGGTGTAATGGGAGTAACAAGACTTATGGCTAATGAGTGGGCGAAATATAACATCAATGCCAACGCTATAGCACCAGGTTATATGGCTACTAACAATACAGAAGCTATAAGAGCTGACGAAGATAGAAGCACAAGTATTCTAGATAGAATCCCAGCAGATAGATGGGGGACGCCAGAAGACGTGGCGGGAGCAGCAGTGTTCTTAGCTTCTAACGCATCTAACTATATACATGGATATACTTTAGCTGTTGACGGCGGATGGCTAGCTAGATAATAAAATGAGGATCAACAGCCGAGGCTGTTGGTCCTTAATTTTTTATGGGATATATAAAACAAACGCAATAAAATTAAAGAGCACATAGTGCAAATCAAAGGAGAAAAATTATGAGTAAGAAAGTAGTAACACTAGGCGAGATTATGTTAAGGCTTACAACACCAAAGTTCACAAGATTCGAGCAAACAGATTCATTTGACGTTGTATATGGTGGGGGAGAAGCTAACGTTGCAGTATCATGTGCAAACTACGGTTTAGATGCTAGCTTTATTACAAAGTTACCAGACAACCCTATTGGCCAAGCAGCTATTAATAGCTTAAGAGCTTTAGGTGTAGATACAAAGCATATTGCAAGAGGCGGAGACAGAGTAGGAATTTATTATCTTGAGACTGGTGCTTCAATGAGACCATCTAAGGTAGTTTATGACCGTGCAAACTCAGCTATTTCAGAAGCAACAATTGCAGACTTTGACTTTGATGAGATTTTTAAAGATGCAGACTGGTTCCACTTTAGTGGCATTACACCAGCATTAGGTGCAGAAGCGACACTTTTAACAGAAGAGGCTTTAAAAGCAGCTAAAAGACATAACGTAATGGTATCAGTTGACTTAAACTACCGTAAAATGTTATGGACAGAAGAAGAAGCTCAAAAGGTTATGACGAACTTAATGCAATACGTTGACGTATGTATTGGTAACGAAGAAGATGCAGAGAAAACTTTAGGATTCAAGCCTGGTGAAACAGATGTTACAGCAGGAGAGCTTGAAATTGAAGGATACAAAGCAATCTGTAAGCAAATGAAAGAAAAATTTGGCTTTAAATATGTTGCGAGCTCACTTCGTGAGAGTCACTCAGCATCAGATAACGGTTGGTCAGCACTTATTTATGATGGTAATGAATTCCACCGTTCAAAAATTTATGATGTAAGAATCGTAGACCGTGTAGGTGGGGGAGACTCATTTGCAGCTGGTTTAATCTACGGATTACTAACAGATAAAAACTTCAAAGATGCTTTAGAATTTGGTGTAGCAGCTTCAGCCCTTAAACACACAATTCATGGTGACTTTAACAGAGTAACTGTTGCAGAAGTAGAAAACCTAGTAGGCGGAGACGCATCAGGACGTGTTCAGAGATAATTCATTTATAAGATTTTGGTAGAGAAAAAGACTTTAAGTAATGTTTAGTTACTTAAGGTCTTTTTTTAGTTATCTGCTGTTAAAAGGATAGATAAAAGGGATAATGTAGACATGTGGAAAAATAACAATGCTAAATAAGTAATATTGTAGGTCGTCAAGAATATTGATTATTTACATTGGCTAGAGCCAGTGTTATTGTTAAGCTAACAAATGAGTTCAAAAGAATAAGGATTCATTCATAATACAAACAATACATGTAGGAGGGACCAATGCTAGATTATAAAAGAGTAACACGCGAGCCACTAAGACATGACTGGAAAACCTTAGCAAAAGATATTGATTTCAAAATCTTTGAAGACGCCCTAGATAGAAGTGTTGATGTTGTTAGGGATAATTTAGATGCATTTACAGAGAAGTTTCCATCTGCAGGAGGCGTAGATGGGGTATACCAACCAACTAATAATGCTGATAACTATTTAGCTTCAGATTGGACAAGTTCATTCTGGACAGGAATGATTTGGCTTGCCTATGAATTAACGGGAGAAGAAAAGTTTAAAGAAGTGGGCTTAATTCATTCTAAGAGTTTTAGAGAACGCTACGAAACCAATGATATTTTAGACCACCACGATATTGGTTTTTTATACAGTTTATCTTGTGTAGCAGCTCACAAAGTTACAGGAGATGAATTCTCTAAAGAAACAGCTTTATTAGCAGCGGAAAAACTAGCAAGTCGTTACAGAGATAAGGCGGGAATTATCCAAAGAGGTGGGCCTATGGATGATCCAGACCATGTATCGGCAGGAGAATTTATTATTGATTGCTGCATGAACTTACCTTTATTGTACTGGGCATCAGATACAACTGGTGATGATAAGTATTATAATATGGCGGCAACTCATATAGAAAAGGCTGGCCAGTATATGGTTCGTGATAGTGGGGCCACACATCAAAACTTTAAGATTGATATTAAAACTGGGGAACCTATAAAAGGTTGGACCAGCCAAGGTGACGGAAATCCAGACGGTTGTTGGGCCAGAGGTCAATCATGGGCAATCTATGGTTTGCCACTTAGCTATACATTTACAGGAGATGGCAGTTTGCTAGAACAAGCTAAGAATGTTGCCAATTACTTCTTAAATAGATTACAATCAGACTTCACATCTAACTGGGACTTCCTATATACAAAAGACGAAGATCAAAGAGATACATCAGCAGTATCAATAACAGTCTGTGGTTTACTAGAACTTGCCAAGCAACTTCCACTCTCAGACCCAGACCGTGACGTATATGAATCAGCTGCAGTATTTTTAACAGCTAAACTAATCGAGAACTATATGTATAAAGAAGATGAAGGCTCTAATGCTTTACTTAAAGGTGGGGTATATGCCTTTAAGACGGGTTTATGTGTAGATGAACCCGTAATATGGGGAGACTACTATTTTATGGAGTCATTGGTTCGTTTAACGAAGTACCATAGAATGTACTGGTAATAGATACAATAAAAAAGACTTTAAGTAAGTTTCCTTACTTAAAGTCTTTTTTATTTCGTATTTAAATTAATAATCTGATCTGCAAAAGCTTTAGGGGTAAGGCCAGTATACTTACCAAATACCCGAATAAAGTTACTAGAACTGTTGAAACCTACCATGGTACTAAGATCAGAAATCTTAAGACTAGGATCTTCTTCTAAAAATTCTTTTGCTTTATCAACACGATACTTATTTAAGAAATTTCTAAAAGTATCGTCACTTAGCCTTTTGAATAAGGCGCTACAATATTTTGATGAAATATTAAACTCGCTAGCCATATCATTTAGCATAATATCATCAGAATAATTTTGAAAGATATACTCTCTCATATCATTTAATAGCGTATCGTCCATGCACTCTTTTTGAGAATTAACCTTTTCTAAAATACTGTTAATGATTTGCTTCATTTGATTTATAATATTAACATTATCCCAGGCATTATATAATTGTTCAAAATCTATATCCTCACCTAGAAATTCCTCGGGTGTTGTTTTTAATTCTTGAAAAACACGATTTAATGTTCCAATTAAAACAAATATAAAGTTTTTAAGGGTATATGACCCAAGATTACGATGCTGTATATTTTCCCTAATTAAGTTATCAAAGATCTCTATAGCATCCTCATTTCCTTCAACAACACTTTGGATCAGTCTATTTTCTGTTAAAAGTGGGTAATAATAAGTGTTGTCTACTAAATCAGCCACTTCATTCATTGTTAGAAACTCATAATTAACATAGAGGTGCTTGTATTCTAAAATCTTCAGAGCTTCATTAAAAGATGTATTAATCTGATCAATACCATGTCTGATATCGCTAATAGATACTTTTACATCGATAAAATCACTGACAGTATCAATAATGGCTGAAATAACCTGCCTTGCTTCCCCAAGAACATTAGTTTGGATAATTAGGGCACATTGATCAGGACTAATATTAATATACTGTAAACCCTCATACTCTAGGGATTTAGAGTATATGTTATTTTTATAAAAGAAGGCCTCATCATTTTTAAAAGCATCGCTGCTATGTTGGAACTCTATAATGGTAACGCAATAATTCTTATCCTTAGCCTTGAATTGCTTGTGTAAGGTAGGGTCAACATCACTTCCAAATAGAAGACCGCGATAAAACTTTTGAGATACAAGTAAGTTGTTTTCTTGTAGGGTAGTTTGTAGTTGTTGGCTTAAGGTTGATAGCCTACTGGTATTTTGTTTTAGTAATTCAAACTCATCTAAAGTTTTGGGTATACCATCATCTGCTGGTGTTATTTGTGAGATAACTTCTTTAATAGGTCGATAAAGTCTTTCGGTAGCTAGCTTTGAGATTAATAAGGCTAGTATTATTAAAAACAGTAAAGGAGAGATGAAATAAAGAAGGATTTTAGTGAAATCCAAACTAATATCGTCATAAATATAAGAAATCATCCAGCCAACAGTATTTAAATCAGAAGAAAACACCAATGAGTCTTCAAAATAAGAGGGATTAATAAAATTATCTGTTCGCTCAAAATTAGAAATAAGATATGCCATAAAGGTATCTTGGGAGTCATCTATTTGATTAAGAGCCACAATCTTATTGCCATCATGCATAACAAAGGGTTGGTTATAATCCTTGCCAAATAAGGTTCTGAAGGGTATTTTAACCATGCAAATCACAGCAGAATCATCATAACTTTGCTTAACCATATAATAAATATCATCTATTTGATTATCCTTATAAGAAGATAAGGTTAAAGGCATTGAATTCTCATTAAAGTAATCAAAGATATAGTCAACCTGTTCCTTGTTTAGGGAAGTTTCGTCTTTAAAAAAGGTGTCCTTCTTAGAAGTTCCGTCCTGAGAAATGACGAAAGTAGAATCATCCAAAATCATTGCGGACATCTCGTAATTTAAAAGCAACAGGTTAGTTGATAGGCTCCTAAGATTGTTGTATATTCTCAGGGAATTATAGTAGTAGAGCTTACTGTCTTTAGTAGTGGCCCATTCTCTTAACTCAGGCATGCTGGTAAATTCCGCTAGATTTTTTGTGATGATATTAATTGCGAAATCAGAATTATTGGCCCGAGTGATAGAGGTTTGTTGAATGGTATTGATATATTGGTTTTTTTGTTTTGTGAAAAAATTTAAGCTCATAATAAACGAAATAATAGATACGAGCGTTATACTGGAGATGAAAAAAGTTTTATAAAGTTGTTTTTTATATTTGCCCACAATCACATATTCCCTTCATAAAAAAATAGATAGTGTTAACTATATGTTTTTGATCATACCACAGTCCGAAGCTAATATTTCTTGTAGTTCTACTTCAAGCATACTCTCTAATGAAGGCTTTGCGGCTAAAAAGCTGGTAAGTCTTTGGTAGTTTTGAATCAGTTGCTTGTTATCTTGGCTGCTACCCGTCTTGACGGCCCGGATTAAGATATTCTTAGGGGTGTGTTCCATATCTATAAAT
This sequence comes from uncultured Candidatus Epulonipiscium sp., assembly GCA_964561345.1. Lineage (GTDB taxonomy): Bacteria > Bacillota > Clostridia > Lachnospirales > Cellulosilyticaceae > JAAYSX01. Next base: position 7,148 of record CAZLPH010000038.1, on the reverse strand, counting down.
TCTACTAATTGACTTTTATATCCTAGTATTTCAAGGACCTGAGCCCTAATACCATCTGTTGCTAAAGCAGCAAAGCGCTCTTTAATAATACCGTAATCTAAAAGAGGGGACAATATGTCGTTTTCAATCTGGGTATAAAGCTCATGATGGCAGCAAGGAACAGATAAAATCACCTTTGCGTTCCATCTAACGACTTTTGCAATGGCAGCATCGGTTGCAGTATTGCATGCATGTAGGCTAACAACCATATCAACTTCATTATGCCCTGTATAATGCTCAATATCCCCCACCAAAAAGGTAATATCTTTGAGTTTTAGTTTCTGGACAAGGTTATTACAGGTATTAATAACGTCTTGTTTAAGATCTAGGCCAACAACTTCAATATCTAGCTTACAAAGTTCTCTTAGATAATAGTGTAGGGCAAAAGTAAGATATGACTTTCCACAGCCGAAATCAATAATTCTGAGTTTCTTATTTTTTGGTAGCTCGTCTGAAATATCCCGTATCATTTCTACGAATCTATTAATCTGACGAAATTTATTATATCTGCTTTTATTTACCATGCCTTGGCTATTCATAATACCTAGTTCAATAAGAAATGGAACAGGGTTACCCTCTTCGAAAACATATTGTTTTTTTCTATTATGAGAAAGTGAGAGATGATCTTTGTGTTTTGAAGGGGCCTTCTTAATAATTGTAACCTTCATCTTTTTGCTAATTAGGACTTGGTAATCATGATCTGTGGTATAGATGTTAATTTGTTTCATAATGGTTGCCAGTTCAGAAGCTCTTTCGTGAAATTCCTTGGGCTGTAAGTTTTCATGGGTTGCTTTTTTTTCGAATATATTATTCAAAATGATAATGGAGCTCTTCCTTAATAAGAACTGGTTTTAGCTTTACTTGGCTATATAATGTTTCTGTTTTGTTGCGAATATTACTAAAGGTAGCCTCTATTAAGGACTCATCCTTAGTAATATCATACCATAAGTTCTGAATACTTTGCATTTCAATTCCTCACTTTTATTAAATGTCGTGTTTAAAATATCTCACTTACTATTTTAACCTTTTATATGAAAATGGTCAATTCCTTGTGTTTATAGGGTTGTTTTTACTATTTTAGGCATAATTAATCTATGCAAAGGGCATAATGTAGATAAGTGGACAAATGACAACCGTGAAATCAGTAATATTGTAGGTGGTCAAGAATATTGATTATATACATTTACTGAGGCGGATGCTATTGTTGAGTCAAGAAGTGATTTGAAAACAAGATATAAAAAAATGGAGATGGGGGCAGATAAATGGAAAACGTTGAAAAGATTAATAAACCTTCAAAGTTTGTCAAAGCAACAAAGATAATAAAACGTGATTGGGACTTGTATTTACTATTAATACCAGGTGTAATATGGTTTCTTATGTTTGCGTACAAACCGATGATAGGACTTAGAACAGCATTCTACGACTATAATGTATATGGTGGTTTTGCAAGAAGTACATTTGTAGGATTAGCAAATTTTAAAGAATTTATGACAGGACCTGATTTTGCAAGAACAGTAGGGAATACACTAGCAATTGCATTTTGGCAATTAGCAATTTGTTTCCCAGCTCCAATTATATTAGCAATTGCGATTACAGAGATGAAGAACAAATTTGTTAGTAAGATGACCCAAACAGCAACCTTTATTCCATACTTTATATCAATTGTAGTCGTTTGTGGTATGACGGTTAGTTTCTTATCTCCAAGTACAGGGATCATTAATATGATCATCCAAAAATTTGGTTTTGAGCCTAAGTATTTTATGGTTATGCCCCAATACTTTAGAGGGGTCTATACAACTATGACATTATGGCAGACGGCAGGGTTTAACGCCATTGTTTATGTGGCAGCACTTGTTGGTATTGATCAAGAGTTATATGAAGCAGCAAGGGTAGATGGTGCAGGTAAGTGGGCGCGCATAAGGCACATTACATTTCCAAGTATTATCCCTACAATAGTTGTTATGTTTGTTCTTAATATAGGGAAGATTGTTAAAGTTGGATACGAGTCAATATTACTACTATACAGACCTTCTACATACAAAACAGCAGACGTTATTGCAACTTATGCATATCGTACGGGTATAGAAAATGGTAATTATGGACTGGCCACAGCAGTTGGGCTCTTCGAAGCAGTAGTGGCCCTAGTATTAGTTGTTGCGGCAAATAAAATAAGTGAGAAAATTACTGAAAGTGCATTGTGGTAAAAGGAGGGGTAAATAATGGACGATAGCAAAATGATAATAAGTAAAGGTGAAAAAGTATTTAATGCAACCATGATTGTAGCAGGTATAATCATAACGGTGTTAGCCCTGTATCCAATTTTCTATGCTTTAATTGCATCAGTCAGTAAGCCGTTATATGTTGAAAATGGTAGTGTTATGTTTACAATCAAAGGGTTTACACTTCAAAGTTATAAAGTTGCATTTGCCAAGAAGGGGATTTGGTTATCCTATGCCAATACAATCTTTTATACAGTAGCAGGTGTCCTTGTGAATATGTTTTTTACAACAACCATGGCATATGCCTTATCTAAAGAAAGACTAATAGGAAGAAAGTTTTTTACTTTGTTTACCATATTTACAATGTGGTTTAACGCAGGAATGATTCCGTTATACATGACGTTCAGGGATTTTAATCTATTAGATACAAGATCTGCTATTATATTTGGATTTGCAATCAATACTTACAACTTAATTATAATGAAGAGTTTCTTCGAGCAGGTGCCAAAATCCTTAGAAGAGGCAGCCTTTATAGATGGTGCAAGAAATATTGCCATCTTTACCAAGGTATATTTGCCACTTTCCAAACCGGCACTCACAACAGTTGGTATGTTTTATGCGGTTAACCGTTGGAATAGCTACTTTTGGGCTATGAACCTTTTAACAAGTGATGATAAGATGCCGCTACAGGTTATGCTTAAGAATCTAATTGTAGACCAAGTAGCAAATGAGACCGAGGCAGCCATTATAACGGCCCAGTCCATGAGTTCGCCAACAACTGTAATTTATGCCATTATGATCATGGCCATAGTGCCTATGTTAATCGCATATCCATTTGTACAAAAACACTTTAAGACGGGTGTAACTTTAGGAGCGGTTAAAGGATAACTTGAACGGTGTGTGGTAGTAGGGTGCTCTTATACATATAAAAGCACTTCATTATATAAGTGAACAATATAATTATAACCAATAAGGAGGCTTACATTATGAAGCTTAAAAAAGCATTAGGATTGTTACTTGCAATAAGTATGACAACAGTAACCATTGGTGCATGTGCGCCAAAGAAAGAAGAAAAGCCAGCGCCAGCGCCAGGGCCATCTCAAGAGCAAGGTGAGACTAAGCCAGAAACGGAGGACGAGCTAGAAGGAAGTCTAATTTCAGCAGAGCCAAAAGAGTTTGATATATTTTTAAACTTTAACAATATGCCGTTTAATCCAGAGTGGAGAGTTTGGCAGGAAATTGCTAAAAGAACCAACGTCAGTTTAAATGGTGTAATTTCACAATCTAACTCTAATGAGCAAGAGGCGTTTAACTTAATGTTATCATCAGGAAAGTTAGCTGATATTATTGGCTATGTTGACCCAGCAGAGCTTGAGAAATTAGGACGTGACGGAGGAATAATTCCTTTAAACGACTTAATTGATGAGCATGCACCAAACATTAAAGCGTTACTTGAGAGTGATGCCAGATTTAGTCAAACAGCAGTTTCATTAGATGGGAATATCTATCAGATTCCAAAGAACCAATCTCTTAAAACAGCTGAGTTTTGGTGGATTAGGCAAGACTGGTTAGACAATTTAGGTCTTGAAGTTCCAAAGACAGTTGATGAGCTTTATGAGGTTTTAACAGCCTTTAGAAATGATGATCCTAACGGTAATGGAAAAAAAGACGAAATACCGTTATTTGACCGAGCAGGTCCTAAAATGCCAGATGAGTTTTTATACCTATGGGATACAAGCACAGAGTTTTACCCACGTGATGGTAAAATGACATTTGAACCAATGGAAGAAAACTTTAAAGTTGGTGTGAAGAATGTTGTTAAATGGTATAATGAAGGGTTAATTGACCCAGAGATCTTTACCCGTGGTCCAAAATCAAGGGACATATTGCTTAGTGGTGACATTGGCGGAATGACACATGACTGGCCAAGTACAGGTAACTATAATGAAACATTAGCAGAAGATATTCCAGGATTTGAAATGGTCGCTATGGCACCACCAGCAGATCAAAATGGTGTTGTTAAAGAACGTACTGAAAGATACCCAGGTGTCGGTTGGTCTATCTCGGTAGAATGTGATGATCCAGTTACAGCTATTAAGTTTATGGACTTTTTCTTCTCACAAGAAGGGTCAGATTTGATGAACTTTGGTATTGAAGGAGAGACATATACAGTAGAGGCAGACGGTACAAAGGTTTATACAGATGTTGTCATGAACTCAGAGCAAACACCAATCGGTTACTTACGTTCATTAGGTGTTCAATACAGAATAGGAATGAACCAAAATCCAGATTACGAAATTGCATTTATGATGGATGCTGCAAAAGAAGCAACAGAGTTATATATGGATAACGCTGATGAGTGGTATCCAGCTGATATGCCACCATACAATGATGGTGCTTTAGGATTAAAGTACACACCTGAAGATGAGACTGAATATAAGAAAATTATGTCCAGTATCAGTCCTTATGTTGATGAGATGTTCCAAACATGGATGCTAGGTACATCTGATTTTGAAAAAGATTATGACAAGTTTATTGCAGAACTTGAAACAAGGGGTATCCAAAGAGCTATTGAAATTAACCAAAAGGCTTATGAGACATACCTAGGTAAATAATAAAACTATAAAGGGCAGGTGATGTATCTGCCCTTTTTGTGCTTTACAATTATAAGGAGGAAGATATGGGTAAAAGAGAAAATTTAGTCTTTATAATGACAGACCACCAAAGGTTCGATAGCGTTGGTATGATGCAAGATAATAAAGAGGTAACACCAGTCTTAAATGACCTAGCAAAGCAAGCCACAAAGTTCAATATGGCCTATAACACTTGCCCACTATGTGTTCCAGCGAGAACAGCTCTAGCAACGGGTAAGTATCCAACTAGAAACGGTGTTGTTCACAATGATTTGTCAGGTAAGTTAGCCAATGACCATAAGACAATTCACCAGTACCTAAAGGAAGGTGGTTATAATGTTGCCCACATCGGTATTAATCATATTCAGGTAGCACCACCCTTAAAAGACCGAATGGAATTTGACCACTGGGTTGATGATGATAGCTACAATGAATACGCAAAGTCAAAGCATATAAAGATTGAAAGAAATGAAAAGGATGCCACTGTGGTAAAGGAATTCCAAGACGGAGAGTACAGGGATAAGGCTTACTCAAATACTAGGGTGTCACAGTGGGAACATCCTCTAGAGGATTATAAAGACAAATACTTTGCAAGGGAAGCTATGGATTTTATAAAGAATCAAAAAGGTGATAAACCTTTTGCCATATTTATATATTTCTGGGCGCCTCATCCGCCTCTTAAAGTGCCAAAGGAATACGCTGACTTATTTAATCCAAGTAATCTAACCCTACCATCTAATGTAGGAGTGCCGTCACCAGGTGAGCCCAAAAACAGAAGAAAAGGCATAGCAGCTCAGCTAGCTGCGGAACTATCAGGGGCAGACTGGAACCAAGTATGGGCAGCTCATCTAGGTCTAGTTAGAATGGCAGACGACGCCATAGGTGATGTGTTAAATGCCCTCAAAGAGACAAATAACGATGATGATACCCTGGTTGTCTTCACCACAGACCACGGAGACCACTTAGGCCAACACAATATGTATCAGAAAATGGAAATGTACGACCAAGCAATAAGAGTGCCTTTCCTATATAAAGCACCAAATACCAAAGCTAAAGAATGGAATGTGCCAGTATCCCACCTAGATATTATGCCTACAATCCTAGATATGCTAAAAGTTTCATATCCCACAGATTTAGATGGCATATCCTTGCAATCAAGTATCGCAGGAGAAGTTTCGCCGCCAGACAGGCCAGTCTTTTGCCAATACTCAGGAAATCCAACAGTAGGTGACCTAAGACGGGCGGTGGTTCAAGGCAAATACAAATACATCTATGACCCAAGGGATATTCCGGAGCTCTATGATCTTGAAGCAGACGTCCTAGAGATGAATAACCTAGCAGGCCTAGCAGAATATGCTTCTACTGAAAAGGATTTGCATGCCAAGTGCATGGCTTGGGCTGAGGGGCATGGGGACTGGATCAAGACTAGGTAGATCTTGGGGGTTACGACGCATAATCTGGGCTGCCATAGCAACCGCTCAAGTATAAGGGGGTCACAAAGTACTATTTGCTCGGCTAGGATTAATTTGCTAAAGGTCAAAACTCGCTAGCGCTCAAACAGTTGACCTTTTTTACGCAAATTAACCCTAGCCGACCCAAAGTACTTTTGTGACCCCCTTATAAATTTTCGCTTGTTGCTATGGCAGCCCAGATTATTGCGGGGGTAATGTTGGGTGCGTATCACGGGAGTGACGCCAAGATAGTCCCTTAGGGACTATCTTGGCGTGTGGGGGACTTGTTTGTGATGCCTATATAAGGAAGGCTTTATTTTGGGGGAGATATCCACGCGCCACGCTAGTGACGTGGAATGGTTATTGTTGGACGTCTCTGGAGCGCTGTTTTGTTTTTGCGGGCTTGAACTTTACCAGGGGAGAGGTGGCACTGTCATTAAGGGGTGGTGGGCGAAGGCTTAGGTGCGAGGGTTGGGGGGAGATATCATAAAGCGGTGGTTTGTAAGAATTTCGTAAAAGTGCTTTGGGACTTGCTTGGCCAATTACCGTTAAAAAAGTCAACTGTTTGAGCGGAGCGAGTTTTGACTTTTAGGTAATTGGCCAAGCAAGTCCCATTAGCACTTTAGAAATTCTTACACCCACAAGCGTATGATATCTCCCCCCAACCCCGCAGCAAATCCCCACCCACCACCCCTTAATGACAGAAGCAAAAAGAATTTGAAAAAATTTTAAAAAGGGGTTGTGCTTTATGTTTTAATCATGTATAATAGGTTTGTTGTGACATTGAGAGCAATGACGCAGGAGGT
>CAZLPH010000037.1:0-15862 GCA_964561345.1 uncultured Candidatus Epulonipiscium sp. | reverse complement strand
TTTGAGCCATAAGGCCTTCTTTTTGAGCTGTATCAATTAAGACATCTTCTTCTGTTAGCTCAATGGTTGTTCCGTCAACCTCAAGTTTTAAAAGACCTGTCTCTTTAAGCTCATCCATTGCAAGGGTACCATCAAGTTCACTTAAAGTGGTACGAATACTATTTAACATTTTACCGTATTTTGGACCTAGTGTACGCATCTGTGGTTTAAACTGGTAAGTTGTAAAACCACTGGCATCATCAACAAAGGAAACTTTTTTAATGTTAAGCTCATCAGCAATAATGGAGATAAAATCAGATGGCAACTCTTTGCTAGCTTGCACATACATCTCACCAATAGGCTGTCTGTTTTTGATATTACTTTCGTTACGACCTGCACGGCCAAGAACAACAACTTGTAAAACAGCATCCATATTTTCTTCAAGCTCTGAGTCAATCCAGTCTGTGTTAGCCACAGGGAAATCACATAGGTGAATACTCATAGGCGCTGACTTGTCAACTGTTACCACAAGGTTTTGGTAAATGTTTTCCGCCATAAATGGTACAAATGGGGCAGATAATTTTGCCAAGGTCTCAAGTACTGTGTAAAGGGTCATATAAGCATTAATCTTATCTTGTGGCATTTCACCTTGCCAGAAACGCTCACGGCTACGGCGTACATACCAGTTACTAAGATCATCTACAAAAGCTTCCATTGCACGAGCTGGGTCAAAGATATTGTACTTTCCAAGTTCAGTATCTACCTTTTCAACCAAAGATTGTAACTTAGAAAGGACCCATTTATCCATCATGCCAAGCTTAGCATAGTCAAGTGTATGCTCAGTTGGGTTAAACTCATCAATGTTTGCATAAAGAACATAGAAGGCATAAGTATTCCAGAATGTTCCCATAAACTTACGCTGGGCTTCCCCCACATTTTCAGGTCCAAAACGACTTGGTAGCCAAGGAGAACTTGCACTATAGAAATACCACCGTGCAGCGTCAGCCCCTTGCTCATCTAGGACATCCCATGGGTCTACAACGTTCCCTTTGTGTTTACTCATCTTTTGCCCTTCAGTATCTTGAACGTGTCCTAAAACAATAACGTTCTCGTATGGTGACTTGTCAAAGAGTAATGTTGAGATTGCCATAAGGGTATAGAACCATCCTCTGGTCTGGTCTACTGCCTCAGAAATAAAGTTAGCAGGGAAGTTCTCGTCAAATATTTCTTTGTTTTCAAAAGGGTAGTGAAGCTGGGCAAAAGGCATAGCACCAGAGTCATACCAGCAATCAATAACGTCTTCAACACGGGTCATTAAATCCCCGCACTCAGGACATTTGACATGAACATTATCAATATATGGCTTGTGGAGTTCAATATCATCAGGGCAATTATCACTCATAGACTTAAGTTCTTCAATGCTACCGATCATATGCCTATGAGAACAAGCACATTCCCAAATTGGAAGGGGCGTTCCCCAATAGCGTGATCTTGAAATGCCCCAGTCAACAACCCCTTCAAGGAAGTTTCCAAAACGGCCCTTACCAATGTTTGGTGGAATCCAGTTAACTGTATTATTATTATCAACTAATTGGTCACGTACCTTAGTCATTTCAATAAACCATGTGTCACGTGCATAATAAATTAGGGCTGTATCACATCGCCAACAGTGTGGGTAATTATGCTCAAAAGGCTCAGATTTATAAAGCTTTCCTGCATCCTTTAAGCTTTGAATAATAAGGGGATCAGCTTCCTTCATGGTAATATTTTGCCAAGGTGTTACCTCAGGTGTAAAGAAGCCTTCTTCGTTTACAAGTTGTACAAATGGCAGGTTATTTTCACGGCCGACCCTAGCGTCATCTTCACCAAAGGCAGGTGCCGTATGAACAATACCAGTACCATCACTAAGGGTTACATAGTCATCAGCAACAACAAAGTAGGCCTTTTTATCTGGTTTTGCAAAATCAAAAAGCGGCTCATATTCTATCCCGCTTAAATCCTTACCAACACATTCTTTAAGGATTTTGTAGCCTTCAGGCACAACGGTTTCAAGAAGCTCTTTGGCCATAATGTAGATAGATCCTTCAGATTCTACTGTTGCGTAAGTCGCATCAGGGTTAACAACCAAAGCCACGTTAGAGACAAGGGTCCAAGGTGTTGTTGTCCATGCCAGTAAGTAGGTGTTTTCCTCCCCCTTTACTTTAAACTTACCAATTGCAGACTCATCTACGACATCTTTATAGCCTTGGGCGACCTCGTGAGATGACAAAGAAGTACCACAACGTGGGCAATAAGGAACAACCTTATGGCCTTTATAAATAAGGTCCTTGTCCCAGATTTCCTTTAGGGACCACCAAACAGATTCAATGTAATTATTTTCGTAAGTAATATAAGGATCATCCATATCCACCCAGTAACCAACGCGGCTGGTCATTTTTTCCCAGTCGGCTTGGTATTTCCAAACACTTTCTTTACACTTGGTAATGAACTTTTCAACCCCGTATGCTTCAAGCTCGGGCTTGTCATTGATTCCTAAGGCCTTTTCAACTTCAAGCTCTACAGGCAGTCCGTGAGTGTCCCAACCAGCCTTACGTAAAACCTTAAAGCCTTTCATTGATTGGTATCTTGGGATTAAGTCTTTTATAACACGGGTAAGAACGTGGCCAATATGAGGCTTTCCATTAGCTGTTGGTGGGCCATCATAGAATGTAAAGACTGGCTGTCCCTCCCTGTTTTCAATAGATTTTTCGAAGATTTTGTTTTTCTCCCAGAAATCTAGGACATCAAGTTCACGCTGGACGAAATTAAGATTCGTATCAACTTTTTCATACATATTGTTATTGCTCCTTTCATATTTAAACTATCTTGGTATTCAATCACCTGGTGGTGATTTCATATTGCCTCTTTTTTCACACTTGCAAGCAAGTGAAAGAAATAGGCTTGGTATTCAATCACCTAGCGGTGATTTCATGTTGCCCATTTTTTCACCCTTGCGAGCAAGTGAAAAAATGGGCAACAAAAAACTCCCACCCTATAGACACAGGGCGGAAGATTAAAATCGAACTGATTCCGCGGTACCACCTGAATTGCCTTATTAAAAATAAGACCACTTCTTATAGCCTTCTTCGGTAACGGGAAGAGATACGTCAGAGCCTACTTAAGGTTCGGTCTGCCACTAAAAGGTGATGATTCCTATTACTAATCGTATGGGCTTACACTAACCCCACTCGCTAGACCGATTTTTATAATAGTACTTGTCCTTCTCATTGTGTTTATGATATCTAATTAACATATAAAATTATTATAGTGGAAAAAACCAAGAATGTAAAGGTTATTTTCCAAGTGGGATAAATAAGTGTCCTTATCCTTTCCTTTTATCTGAATTAACGATGATAATCCCTATAGATACAAAGATTAGGCCAACAACATGTATGAGCAAAAGTGGCTCGTTGGGGACAAAAATAGCCGTTAAAAGGGTACCTGTAATAGGAACAATAAACTTAAATAAAGAGATTTCCCCAACCTTTCTAAATTGCAAAATATAATACCATAAGCCAAAGGCAACAGCAGATAATAGTGCTAGGTAAAAAAGAAGCACTAAACTCATAGGGGTGAAAACAAGCTCACTAGGTTTTCCGCCTATGGCTAAGCCGACAAAAAACAATAAAATAGAGCCAAATAGCATTTGCCAAGCAGTCATAACAATAGGATGCAAATGGGACCCAATTTTCTTGGCTAGAATCATGGCAAGGGCACCGACAATACCGGCTATAATCATAAAACCTTCTGCCCGCAAACTAAAGGATAATAGCTCACCAGTATTTTTTCCAAGATTAACAACAATTAAGCCAATAAAGCCAAAGATAAGGCCTAAAGTTTTAGCGGGGCTTATGTGGTCATCTTTATAAATAAAATGGGACAGGATTACTGAAAAGAAAATACCCACTTGTCCCAAAATACTTGCCTTGATGCCGTTGGTATTAGCCACCCCAATATTAAAAAAGAAATATTGGAAGGTTGTTGAACATAAGCCAAGTAAAATAAGCATAAGTATATCTCTCTTTGTGACTTTCAAAAGGGGCAATTTGGTTACTAAAGCGTAAATAAATAGCAAAATAGCTGCCATAAAAAATCGTGAACTAATAAAAACAATGTTTTGTGCAATATCATCGCCCGCAATATTCATGATAGGATAAAGAATCTTTAAAACAGGAAAGGCAGTTCCCCATAAAATATTACAGAAGATTGCAATAATAGTTGTGTATAGTACGTTTTGAGTCCAGTGTTTAGATGTCATATGTTTTCCTCCTTTAAACATTGTAACACATAAAGAAATAGGTATATCAACTTTGTCTATCAATTAGTATAAAAAAGGCCCCATCTTGTGGTATAATCAGGACATTAAGGAAAGGGTGTTTAAAAATATGAAGAGAGATTTAACTTTATTAACTGATTTATATCAACTAACCATGATGCAAGGTTACTACGAATACAAGATGGATAAAATGGTGGTATTTGATCTATATTATCGTAAAAATCCATCTGGCAATGGCTATGCTATTTGTGCAGGACTTGAACAGGCCATTGACTATATAAAAGACTTAAAGTTTAGAGACCCAGATATAGCTTATTTACGCGGTTTAGATATGTTTACAGAAGAATTTTTAGACTATCTTAAGACCTTTAAGTTTACAGGGGATATACATGCTATACCAGAAGGGACGGTTGTTTTTCCAGGGGAGCCATTACTGCGTGTATGTGCACCTATATTGGAAGCTCAATACATTGAGACAGCCTTACTAAATATTATAAATCACCAAAGTTTAATTGCAACCAAGGCAGCCCGTGTTGTTCAAGCAGCAGAAGGGGATGCGGTTTTGGAATTTGGACTCAGAAGAGCCCAAGGACCAGATGCAGGAATCTACGGTGCAAGAGCAACAATCATTGGTGGATGCGCAGCAACTTCTAATGTTATGACAGGCAAAATGTTTGGGGTGCCTATCTCAGGAACACAAGCACACAGCTGGGTTATGAGTTTTGATAATGAGCTGGACTCTTTTAGGGCATATGCTAAAGTATTTCCCAACAAGTGTATATTGCTTGTGGATACCTATGACACATTAAAGTCAGGGGTACCTAATGCCATTAAAGTCTTTGATGAGCTTAAAGCAGCGGGACATGATTTAAAGGGACATGGCATACGCTTAGATAGTGGTGATTTAGCCTACCTTTCAAAAGGAGCAAGGAAATTATTAGATGCAGCTGGCCATGAAGATGCCATTATTAGTGCTTCCTCAGACTTGGATGAATATTTAATAGCCGATTTAAAAAGACAAGGTGCCACTATAACCTTGTGGGGGGTTGGTACAAAGTTAATTACATCCTCAGATTGCTCAGCTTTTGGTGGTGTTTATAAATTATCCTCAGAGGAAAATAAGGATGGTGTCTTTGAGCCCAAAATTAAGCTCTCAAATAACACAGCCAAGGTGACAACACCAGGGATTAAGAAGGTCATACGAATTTATGACAAAGCAACAGGCAAGTTGAAAGCAGACTTAATCGCCCTTGATCATGAAGTGTTTGATACAAATGAAGAACTTGTTATTTTTGATCCCATAGCAACTTGGAAGAAGATGAAGCTAGTACCAGGGACATATGAAATGCGTGACCTACTGGTTCCAGTTTTTAAAGACGGAGTGTGTGTTTATGACTCACCGTCAGTAATGGAAATTAAAGCCTACTGCCAAAAAGAATTAGACACTTTATGGTGTGAACAAAAAAGATTAATTAATCCCGCCAAAGTACCAGTAGACTTGTCCTTAGAATTATATAATCTAAAAGAAGCAATGATCAATGAGTACAGATAAGGAGCAGTGACATGAGGGAACTTATTTGTGGTTTATATATCGTGCTCTACACATGGATGACGGCTCCGGCGCGTTATATAAATACAAGAAACAAAGAAGACTCTAAAGCAATCAAAGATGGCCTTGATAAAAATTATAAATTAGCCCAAAAAATGGCCAAAGGAATTTTAACATTAATAGGGGCGAAACTTCACGTTGATGGTAGGGAGAATCTCCTAAACAAGGGAACTTGTGTGTATATGGGGACCCATAAGAGTTATTTAGACATCCTCATCCTCATGGTATTAGTAGATGAGCCTTTGACTTTCATAGGCAAGGCAGAGGTTGATAAAATACCATTTATAGGGACCTGGTTTCATGCTGCTGGGGGACTCCCTATGGAGCGAGAGGATATTAGACAATCATTTAAGGTTATTCTTGAAGCCATTGAACAATTAAAAGATGGCCACTCAGTTGCTATTTTTCCAGAAGGAACCAGAGCAAAGGGAAGGGAAATGGGTGAATTTAAAGCGGGTAGTTTTAAATTAGCCACCAAGGCCAACGTGCCCATTATTCCCATAGCCATGCAAGACACATTTAAGTTATTAGAAGAAAAAAGACGTGTTCAACCATGGGATATCTATGTGAAAATAGGCCAGCCTATGGATGTTCCAAATTTAAGTAAAGAAAAGAAGAAAACCATCGCAAAAGATACTGAGCGCTATATGAAACAATTATTAGAAGAGGCAACGATGTAACAGACAACAAGGGTTATCTACAACAAGAATTATCTACAAAACATAAAGGGGTGCGTTATGGCGGATAATAAAAGGAAAGTTGATGAAACGATAAGGGTTGAAATAAGTCAGGATAAGATGCTAGGTGTTATTAGTTTTAAGGAGCCTGAAAATGGCGGTAAAAAGTTAACCTTAGATGGCATAAGGCAAGAGATGCAAAGTGCAGGGATTGTAAGTGGCCTAAATAAGGAATTAATAGCAAGCCTTGTAAAGGAAAAGAAATATAACCATAAGTATTTAGTTGCGAGAGGGAAACCACCCATCCATGGGGAAGATGGTACTTTAGAACTTTTTTTCAATACAAATACAGAAGAAATAGCCTCATTAAGGCCAAAAGAGAATGAAGATGGGTCTGTTGATTTTAAAAGTTTGGACATTATACAAACCGTAGAAAAAGACCAGCTACTTGCAAAAATCACCCACCCCACCGAGGGAGAAGCAGGTGAAAATGTTTTAGGCAGATTAATAAAACCTAATAGGGGTAAAGTTAAAAGGTTGCCTAAAGGAAAAAACATCTACACATCAGAAGATGGTCTAAGCCTCTTGTCAAGCATTGAAGGGCAGCTTGTATATGATTTAGGCAGAATTAATATAAGCGAAACATATGTGGTTGAAGGAGATGCAGGCGTCGCCACAGGGGACATAGATTTCTCGGGAAATATTTTAGTGACAGGAAATGTTGAATCTGGTTTTACCATTAAAGCAGGTGGCAATGTTGAGGTCCAAGGCTTTGTAGAAGAGGCCACCATTATAGCAGGTGATGGTATTTTATTACGCCACGGCATTCAGGGGAAAGACAAAGGTAAGCTAGTAGCAGGCGGCGATATTGTTGCCAAATTTATTCAAAACAGCATCGTAGAGACAAAGGGTAGTTTATATACAGAGGCAATTATGCATAGCCAGGTAGAGGCGGGAGACGCTGTTATAGTAGAGGTTAATAAGGGGCTTATAGCTGGCGGAACAGTCCAGGCTACCAATTTAATTAGTGCCAAAATAATAGGATCCCCTATGAGCACAGCAACAACTGTTAAAATTAGCATGGCATTATCGCTGCAACATCAGTATAATACAGCCCAAACAACTTTAAATACCAAAAGACAGCAATTAGATCAAATTGAAAAAAATATTACATTTATACAGGAAAAGTTGGCAAAAGGTGAGAGTGTACCAAGGGCTAGATTAGAACGTGTTAAGCCAATGATTGCCCTTCAAAAACAACTCAGTGATGAGGTAGAAAAAACCCAAGCAGAATACCAGTCACTAGCGGCAATGCTACAAGATTATAAGGAAGGGGCTATTCAAGTTAGTGATGTTATGTACCCAGGATGCAAAATTGTCATGGGAAGTATTATAAAGCATGTTAGAGAAGATATTAAGTATGCTAAAATATACATACAAGATAAGGATATAAAAATAGATGCCTTTAACTAGGCTATTAGAGCATGGGTGATAATAGCCTAGAAATAGACTCTTTAAACTTAACAATAGTACCTCTTTTGTCGTATACTTCCTGAGTCAGCTCTCTGGAATCCACAATATCGGCTTCAAAAGAGGATACTATTGTTTTTGCGATTTTTTCATCATAAATAAAGGCATTGACTTCAAAATTTAGCTTAAAGCTACGAATATCAAAATTAGCGGTCCCAACAGAACAGATTTTTTCATCGATAACCAGGGTTTTAGCATGTAAAAATCCTTTTTCGTAAGTAAAACACCTGGCCCCAGCCTGAAGCAGTTCACTCATATAAGATAAAGAAGCCCAGAAAACAAAAGGATGGTCAGGCTTATTAGGTATCATAATTCTAACATCTATCCCAGATAAAGCAGCTACTTTAAGTGATTCAAGTAAACTATCATCAGGTATAAAATAAGGGGTTTGGAGATAAATAGAGTGCTTGGCTTGGTTAATCATCTTTAGGAATCCATTGCGTATGGAAGGCCATTTAGAGTCGGGGCCACTAGCAACAATCTGAATACCAGTATTGCCAACATGACAAAAGGTAGAAGGTGTCGTGTAGGAGATATGAGTGTCTAAAGGGATTTGTTCTTTTGATGCAAATCGCCAATCTAGCAAAAATTGCAACTCTAACATTTGGACAGCACTACCTTGAATTCTAAGGTGAGTATCTCGCCAGTATCCCATCTTCTTGTTTAAGCCAACATATTCTGTTCCGATATTAAAGCCACCTGTATATGCCTTCTCCCCATCAATCACACAGATTTTCCGGTGGTTGCGGTAGTTAACCCGCAGGTTAATATAAGGAATAAAAGGCGGATAAAAGCAAACAACTTTCCCCCCAGCTTCAGACAAATCCTCAAACATTCCTTTAGGTGTCCACAGGCAACCCATCCCATCATAAAGAAGTTTAACATCCAGACCTTGTTTTGCTTTTTCAATAAGCAAAGAGAGAAGCTTACGGCCTAACTCATCTCCCCGAATGATATAGTACTGAACATGAACATATTTTGTTGCATTTTTAATATCTTGGAATAAGTGATCAAACTTATCATAACCATCAATATAGATATCAACGCTATTATCTTGGGTATATAAGGCTTCGTGGGCAACGAGGTGGAGGTGGATAATCGTATGATAGTCCTGAAGAAAAGAATCATTAAACTCACTTTTATGCTGGGCTAAACGTTCTTTTTGGCCATTTAGTAGTTGATAAAATTGGTCCTGCTCTTCTTTTTTTGTAAAAAGCTTACGTTTTCTCATATCTTGTCCAATAAACAAATATAATATAAATCCTAAAACAGGCACAAACAACATCACCATAATCCACGCCCATGTGGTAGAGGGGTTTTTACGTTCTTGAAACACAACGTAAATAGCAAGTAGTACGTTGATAAAGTAAATTATTTCTATTAATTTGGTAATGGAAATAAAATCGGTCATGTAACTGGCTCCTTAATAGTAAAGTTATTGGTAGGTATTAAATCCGTTGTACAATAAGTAATCATATGATATAATTAGACCCAGTTAATCAAAGAAGCGGAGGGCACTTAAAAGTGGATGTATGGAAGATTGTATTAATTGTAGCAGTTGTTATTATTGCAGTTTTAGCAGGCTTATATTTCTGGGGAACAAAGTTGCAAAAGAAATATGACGATCAACAAGCATTAATTGACCAAAACAAGCAGGTGGCACAAATATTTGTTATTGATAAGAAAAAGGATAAAATAACAAATGTAAAACTACCCAAGCAGGTTAAGGATGAGTTTCCAAAAAGATATAAAAAGAAAAAGATGCCAATTGTTATTGCCAAAATTGGGCCGCAAATAACCACATTATTATGTGATGAAAAGATTTACGAAGATCTACCAGTTAAAAAACAAGTTAAAGTAGAACTAGCTGGCCTTTTCATTGTGGGTATTAGAGGACCAAAAGCAGTAAGCACATCAAATAAGCCTAAAAAACAAAATTGGATTGATAAATTAAAAAGCAAAGTCCAAAAAGGCGCATAATAGTGAGACACTAATAAGGGAACCGTGAATCTTAATACAAAGATTTATAGTTCTCTATTTTTATGTATACTATTTATCTTATCATACAATATATATAGTAGTATTACCACATTTAAAGGGAGAATTTATAACCATGCTTAAAAAAACAAAACTAGTAATATTTATTAGGGGAATGGTGGCAAGATATAAAGACCACGAAGTTGCCTCCCTAGGGGCTCATATGACTTACTACTGGATTTTATCATTTTTTCCATTCTTAATTTTTATACTTTCTTTATTTGCATTTACCCCTATTGCAAATGAAGAATTCTTGGCCTATTTAGCATCGGTTTTGCCAGTGAGCATGTATGATTTTATCTATGGTACAGTAGAACATTTATTATTATATAGAAATGAAACACTTTTATCCGTAGGTGCTATTGGTGCTATTTGGACGGCCTCAGCGGGTGTAAGGATCTTAATAAGAGGTATTAACAAGGCCTATAATAACAAAGAAGAAAGACCATATTGGGTAATCAAACCAATTGCTATTGTCTACACCATTATTGTGGCCCTAATCATTGTTTCCACTTTTATATTGCTAATAATAGGAAATACCTTAGGAAGTTACCTATATGTTATTTTAGGTGTTTCAAGTTTTTCAAAAGTTACCTGGAATACCATAAGAATACTAGCACCGATTGTACCAATGTACATATTATTTCTTATTATATATAGATTTATACCGAATCGGAACAAACGCTGTGAGATTGTATCACCAGGAGCAGTATTTTCTACCGTTAGTCTTTATTTCTTCTCCTACTTATTTTCTATTTATGTGGATAACTTTGGTAGATTTAATCAGATGTATGGGAGTGTAGGTGGCGTGTTTTTCTTATTTACCTGGTTATATGTTAGTAGCCTAGTGATACTTTTAGGAGCAGAGGTTAATGGGCAATGGCGAGAGATGATGACGAGTGCTCAAGAAAAGTCATCTAAAAAAGGACTATCTACCCGTGAGTAGATGGTCCTTTTTTACTTGGGGTATGGACTAACCAACCTCTAGCACGTTCTTTCCTAAAGATTTACCCCGTAAGAGTGCACCGTCAGCTAAGGCAAGCAAGTTATGTATACTAGCTGTATTACCTGGGTGCTCAGCCACTCCCATTGTAATAGTTACGGGGGAAGAAAGGCTATCCATAACAGATAAGGTGGGAATAGCTTGGCGTATTTTATTTAGGAGAGGGATAGCTTTTTCAATAGGTTTTTTTAGAAGCAGAACGAACTCATCACCGCCATAACGAATAACATAACCGCCTGAAGGTGTGAGCATTGTGTTAGCAGCTTGAGCAATGGCCATTAGAACTTGGTCGCCTTTTTCATGGCCGTGTAGATCATTGATAAGTTTAAATGAGTCAATGTCAAAAATACAAAGAGATAAAGGTTTACTTGACCTATAGGTATCTAAAAAACGTGATAAAAACTTACGGTTATATACTTTAGTAAGGGGATCCT
This sequence comes from uncultured Candidatus Epulonipiscium sp., assembly GCA_964561345.1. Taxonomy (GTDB): domain Bacteria; phylum Bacillota; class Clostridia; order Lachnospirales; family Cellulosilyticaceae; genus JAAYSX01. The sequence goes on along the minus strand of CAZLPH010000037.1, from coordinate 4,278 downwards.
TTTCAGTTTCCATAGTTACAATTTCAAATAATTTAGAGTTAAGTGAATTAGACCCTATAAAAATAGCCAAGGTTTCAAAAAGCGAACTGGTGGTATTTTTAAAGAAATTAGTGGCCTCGTGCTCCACAATAAGAAAACCAATAGGTGATTTGCGCTGGAAATCATAAAGAGGTGCTGCCAATCTAGAACCAGGTAATGGTGTGCCCTCAACAAGTGGGGTCTTAATATCGAGGTCTAAGAAGGGCTTGGCGTCTTTTGATGACCCTAAAAATGTTGGAAGCTTGCTAGTATTGACCTCCATGTATTTATTACGCAAAAATATACTCCTAAAATGAAGGGTATATTCATCTGGTCCATTATATATCCAAAGATAACAGGCACTAACACCCATAACACCCATTAGCATATCAGTGATAATTTTCATTAGTTCCTGAAAGGAAGCAATGTTAGTAGCATTTTTTATAATTTCCCCTATAATCCAGAACATCCCTTTTTGGTGTTGTAACTCTGATTCAAGTTGAGTTATCTGGGATTCTAACTTAGCGATTTTATTGTTTTCCACATTCACTGCCTCCTTATCTAAGATCCACTCTACCACAAGAAACATAGTAGCACATTTTACCATTATATTGCGGATAATTAAAGTTATTTTCATCATTTTAAATAATCCTTTAAACATACCACATTATTATACCCACTTTAGCCATATTTCACAAGTGATAAATAGTTGAATTAGGGTCTTTAACAGACACATAGGGATTATCCTTAATATAATACCGCCATGGTTTTTGAATATATTCTTCTGCATAGGGGATATTAATTCTAGGAGAAGAGACGATAGATGGATTATCTCCCACATCTTCTAAAAAAATCCCTTGGCCATCTACAAGATTATAGCCGTTAAGGGTCTTATCTATAGCTAAGGCAGCACAAAGCTTACCGGGACCATTGGTAAGGTCAGCTAATTTTTTTGAGGCAATGGAACGATTTTGTTTAATGATATTAAAAGATTCTGTGTCTAAAGGCTCCACACCCCGGATAAGCACACCTTGGGGCTTATCTAATTCTCCAGTAACAATGTTTAGGCAGTGGTGCATGCCATAGATAATATATACATAAGTATGGCCGCCAGCTAGAAACATGGACTCAGTACGAGTTGTTCTTCTGTTGTTGTAGACATGGGCAGCCTTGTCATGGGGGCCAGCATAGGCTTCCACCTCTACAATTTTACAACGAATATAGCGATCGCCTATCTTTCGCACAAGGACTTTGCCAAGAAGACGTGGTGCAACATAAAGAGCATCTTTTGCATAAAATGATTTTGGTAACCGTGTATTCATAACGAATGCCTCCTATATTAGTAGTAATAGTAATGATAGTATGTCAATAATGCCACTTCTTTATATTACCATATAAAGCCTTTTTATAATAAATAGATACAAAAGACTGCTATTAATTAAAATTACTAATATAATTCAGTGATATGGCTTTATCTTTTTAACATATACTGATATTATAGATGGTAAGGCTTAGTATAGAAGTAAGTACGCCAAAGAAAGGAAATCATAATGAAAAATATAAAAGTAATGAGTATTTTTGGAACTCGGCCAGAGGCAATCAAGATGGCCCCCCTTGTGAAAGAACTAGAAAAAGCAGAGGGAATTGAAAGTATTGTTTGTGTAACGGCCCAACATAGAGAAATGTTAGACCAAGTACTAGAGACTTTTGAGTTAACGCCAGAGTATGATCTAAACATTATGAAAGCAAGTCAAACTTTAACAGGCATTACAACGAGAGCGTTAGAAGGGCTAGAGAAGGTAATAGAAAAGGCAAAGCCAGATCTTGTCTTAACACACGGTGATACGTCTACAACTTTTGTTGCATCATTAGCAGCCTTCTATAGCAAGATAAAGGTAGGCCATGTAGAAGCAGGACTTCGCACCTATGATAAGTACCAGCCATTTCCAGAAGAAATGAATAGGCAACTGACAACAAGACTTGCAGACCTTCACTTTGCCCCAACCCCCCTTGCCAAGGCCCAACTACTAAAAGAAAATGTATCAGAAGAAGATATTTTTATTACAGGAAACACTGTAATAGATGCCCTTAAGACAACAGTGCAAGAAGACTATACTTTTGTGGATAATAGTCTAAATAAGCTGGACTTTGAAGCTAAGAAGGTTATAACAATGACGGCACATAGGCGAGAGAATTTAGGGGAACCTTTGGAGAATATTTGCAAGGCAGTAGCTAGAATTGTAGAAGAATTTGATGATGTAGAAATCGTTTATTCTATGCACAAAAATCCAGCAGTCCGTGAAGTAGCCAATAGGATTCTGGGTAAATACGATTCAGTACATTTAATTGAGCCACTTGAGATGAAGGATATGCATAACCTTATGAAGCGTTCTTACCTAGTACTGACAGACTCAGGTGGACTTCAAGAAGAAGTACCTTCCCTTGGGAAACCAGTCATTGTTCTTCGCAATGTAACAGAAAGACCTGAAGGGGTTGATGCAGGGACGCTTAAGATGGCAGGGACAGAAGAAGAAAATGTCTATAAGATTACCAAAGAACTCTTAACGAGCAATGAAGAGTACACCCAAATGGCACAAGCCAAAAACCCATTTGGAGATGGAGAAGCTTCAGGTAGGATTGTAGCAGCCATCAAACATCACTTTATGGCAGAAGATAGGCCGAAGGACTACATCAGTTGAAAAGGAAATATGGCTTTTTAGCTAACTTTGCCCTTGTTTCACAAATAGGTATTATGATGGTTATACCCATTGTCTTAGGTGTGTGGCTTGGTAACCTAATCGATACGAAACTGGGAACGGGCGCATTATTTTTAATTATATTTATGATACTAGGCATAGGCGCTGCATTTAGAAATGTATACTATACTGTATACAAACAATTTGAAAAAAAGGAAGATGATAAGGATGAATGAAAAAAATGATGACTACCAGACCTTAATGATAGGCACTGTTGTCATTGGGATCATTTTTCTTATACTTGGGCTAATCTTTCATCAAAATCCACTAGCATGGACCAAAGGGATCGTATTTGGAACTATTTTTACAACATTGAAACTTGCCTTAATTAAGCGGACAGTGGTTAAGGCTATTGAGATGAGTAAATCAGATGCTACCAAGCATACAATTGGGCAGTATACCATTAGGTATGCACTAACAGGAGTAGTCTTAGTTGTGGGTTTATTAGAGCCTTCCATTGACTTTCTAGGTGTCTTTGCAGGATTGTTTACGATGAAAATTGCAATATATGTTTTGTTAATCTTAGGCAAAATTAGTCAGTAGTATGTTACAATATTTAAGGAAAGGATGTGAGTAAGTGGAAGATTTGGATTTTGGGTTTAGAACTGTCATAAAGCTTTTTGAAATTGATGGTCAACCAGTTGGCTTTACAACGACCCATATTAACACGTGGATTGTCATGGCAGTACTAATTATAATAGCACTGATTGTAAGGCACAAACTTTCGACGTTTCAAGATGTACCAACAGGAAAATTCCAAAATATTGTAGAATCAATTGTAGAAGCACTACAAGGTATGGTTACAGGAGCAATGGGTGAAAATCACAAAGGGTTTACATCATTTTACAGTTCAATGCTAGTTTTTATTTTATTTTGCAATCTATTAGGACTGATTGGCCTTAGACCACCAACGGCAGATATTGCAACAACCTTTGCACTATCTATCACAACATTTGTCATGATTCAAGGTTATGCTATTCGTACCAACAAACTAGGTGGTTATCTTAAAGGGTTCTTTGAACCAATCCCTTTATTATTTCCAATTAATCTATTTGGAGAATTAGCCAACCCTATATCACTAAGCTTCCGTTTATTTGGGAACTTAATAGGTGGTACAGTTATTATGGCGCTTGTATATGCTGCGCTTCCACCCTTGTTACAATTTGGATTTCCATCTGTACTACATCTCTATTTTGATGTATTTGCAGGGGCACTTCAAAGTTTTATATTTGTTATGCTTAGCATGACATTTGTATCAGCATCATTAGAATAAAGAATTTAACATAACTTAAGGAGGATTTTATTATGGAACTAGTTACAGGAAAAGATTTAATATTAGCGTGCTCAGCATTAGGTGCAGGTCTTGCAATGATCGCAGGTTTAGGTCCTGGTATAGGGCAAGGATATGCAGCAGGTAAAGGGACTGAAGCAGTAGGAAGACAACCTGAGGCAAGAGGAGACATTGTTAGTACAATGTTAGTTGGACAGGCAGTATCAGAGACAA